>NZ_DATHKG010000180.1:0-68079 GCF_035489435.1 Flavitalea sp. | reverse complement strand
ACTGGACGAGAGTTCAATGAAGATCGAGATAAAGGATCAGAATAGTAATTCGATCACCATGTCACCCACAGGCATTAAAATGGAAAGTCCACTTCAGATTGATATCAAGGCGGGAACAGTACTGACTCTTGGCGCGGGTGTTTCGCTTGCGATTAGCGGGCCATCGTTATCAATGAAAGCCGATGCCTCGGTAAGCATTGAAGGAGCATCGGCAAAGCTGGCAGCACAAGGACCGAACGTGATCAGCGGATTACCGGTCATGATCAATTAAAATATTAACCTTAACGATATACAACTATGCCATCTGCAGCAAGAATAACGGACATGCATATCTGCCCTGCATTCAACGGGCCGGTGCCACACGTAGGAGGACCAGTGACCGGACCCTGCGTACCCACTGTTTTAATTGGCAATCTTCCTGCCGCCGTCGTCGGTGATCTCCTGGTTTGTGTCGGACCGCCCGATTCAATTGTGAAAGGATCAACGACGGTAATGATCGGCGGACGACCTGCAGCAAGGCAGGGCGATCTTACTGCACATGGCGGAGTGATTGTAAGCGGATTTCCAACAGTACAAATCGGTGGATAAAAGAAAAATAATAAAAGATGAATCAGACATTCAATTCATTTCTGGGAACAGGTTGGGCATTCCCTCCAACATTTGATCCGGAAACCGGACAGGTCGAAATGGTAAGTGACGTAAAGGATATCAACGAAAGCCTGAACATACTTCTTTCAACAAGTCTTGGCGAAAGAGTGATGCAGCCAAAGTATGGATGTGATATGCAGGAATACATATTCGAACCTTTGAACAGTTCATTGATTGGGTTTATCAGGGACAGGATCGAAAATGCGCTTTTGGTTTATGAACCGCGGATAGACGCAGAGAGAATTGAAGTGACCCAGGCGGATTCTTTTGACCTGATAGAGGGAAAGTTCTTTATATCTATTGAATATACGATCCCGGGAACAAATTCCCGGTTCAATTATGTGTATGATTATTATTTAAACGAAGCATTGAAGCCAGTTTGACGATGATGAATAACGGTGAGTCTTCAAACTATTCGTATTTTCTAAACTCCTTTTATGATTTGTTGTGACAACCTGATACATCCCTTTCAGAATGATCCCGGTATCAGCCAGCGTCAACGGGTTATTGACGATCTGTTGTCTGGGTCCGCGCAAATCGACGGTCGAAAAACCGCCGATCTGCTGGATTATTTTTCACAACTTTCAAGGCATATTAATTTTTATGACAGCCAGTTGAACATTAGCGACTGGCAGGCGTTCTTCCGTAAAAGCATTCCATTTTCACTCACTGGAATTATCAAACATAATAAGGATACTGTTCAGCAAAAATTCGATAAGTATAACAAATTGTTCGATAAGCGTCCAAACAGGCAGTCTCTGCAATTGATCGTTCATTTTATTTATTTTCAAACAATTCATCTTGTCAATCGCTGGCATAGCGAAATGAAAGGAAGCGACCTGCCGGTTGAAAGATTACTCGAGAAAATGATTCGGGATAAATTGCTTGAACCCGTAAAGAAATATATATGTCTTACCAACACCGCAACCGAGAAATACCGGATCAAAAAGATTGATTTTAATAAACTGCAACAATCAGGTGTTTGGGAATTAAGTGCCTTTGATCTGCGGGATACATCCTGCTTTGTTTCAAATGCCCCGACCAAGCGCAAGCGTTTGATCGCTTTGCGGAATGAAATTGTATCTCTCTTTCCGGCATTTATGAATATAATCAGTCTGACCGGACCGGGTGCAGAAGCGAGCATGGAACTCAGCCTGTTTCCTTTAAAAGAAGAATTTCAGAAAAAACATAGTCCGCATCTTGCGTTACTATTTGCTTTTTTGAAATTGTTCAGATACCTGCAGAACGATCTGAACGGGTTCACCAAAAAACATCTTGATTTTTTTTATCAGGATGTGTTGAAATTAAACCCGCGGGATGCAGTACCGGATAAAACGCATATCCTTTTCGAGATCCAGAACCAGCTGGACAAATACCTGATCAAAAAAGAAGTACAGGTAAAGGATGGGAAGGACAGGAATAAGGAAGATATAAATTTCGCACTGAATGATGAGATCGTGGTGAATAAAACAATAGTGGCGGATTTACGCACACTATTTTTGAATAATCGTACCGTATTCGATCAGACTTATCTCGAAGGAGTTTATAAGGCGCCGGATGCACGGAAGGCAGATGGAATTGACAAAGACTTTAAGGACGATGATGCAAAAAGCTTTCCAACCGTTGGATCTAAACTGAGCAAATACATTCCTCCCGAAAAGAAATTTTTTCAGCCTTATCCTTTTGCCCGACTGGGTTTTATCCTTGCTTCCCCTGTGTTGTTATTAAATGAAGGAACCAGGAATGTTACCATTACGTTGGCCTGCGAATTAAAACAATCCTGCAATAATCCTTTGCAATTTTATTCTCCGGAACTTTTATATCCGAGGATAAAAGAATTATTTGCCAAAGGATTTTACTATATCTCGCAGGACCTGATTAAGGAAGCTCAAAAGCTTGGAATAAAGCAAACTTTGATTGACCAATTATGGAATTTTTTATTTGATAAAAAAAGACAGGGTTGTTGGGAAGAAGAAACTATTTATGATAAAGAAACCTTTGTTACAGCCCGTAAATGGCGGGTTGAATTCTATAATGGTTTGACAGATGCAGAACAAACAGCAGTTTCGACCTTGTTTATAGAAAGACGATTATTTAAAATTCACTTTAGCGGAAAGAGTGAATGGATAGAACCAAGCAATATAAGAAGAATAAGGTTTTCTTTATTGGATCCTGTTACCAAACGGTTTTCAATTATCATTAAAACAAGATTAAAACCGGATAAGGACCCCGTTACTTTTTATGATAAGGAAAAATTTAAAGAGGATTTCAATACAACGCTTCCAATGGTTAAAATTGAGTTGGACGAAAGTATTAAACTTTTAAGAGGAAATGATTCTGAGGCAACTCCTTGTTGCGTTGAGGTTGATCCGGGCAATTCAAGGAAGCCAGTTTCATTTTATCATTTTTTAAGGGACGTTGTAATTGTAGACAGTTCCGGAACAAAAGCAACTCAGATTGATGTCCGGGTCTGTGGTATCAAAAAGTTCATTGTTCAGAATGATGAAAGTATTCAGGATGTGAACGGTCCTATTTACCCCTTTGGGGCAAGACCTGAAATTATTGATTTTGATATTAACCAACGTCCACCGCTCTACAATCCCCTGGGACCACCCCTTGTTACGGATAGGAACCTGATAGGCCCGAGCTTTTATGTTGGAAGTAAAGAAGTATTTTGTAAAAAATGGAATGAAGTATATATAAATATTGAATGGAAAAACAAACCAAAGGATTTCAGGGAGTATTATAAAGCCTTTTTAAGGGAATCTCCCGGAGGCGGACCTTTTGGCCTGAATGAACAATCGTTCCTGATAAACCTTTCCATTTTGCAGGAAGGAGGATGGGTGAAGGAAAATGCGCACATTTTACCTAGTACGGAATTAGTAACGATCCGAAATGTCGCTTATAATGACCGAAAATTATTTGAGGATAATGGGAAAGCTGCGTTTTGTAATACTCCGGATACATTAATACAAACCTTTTTGCTTAAGAGTTCCTTCTTTACGTTGAATCAAGAATTCTTTACGGATAATGAAGAAACCATTAAACAGGAGCTTGCGAGCAATGGTTTTTTGAAGATCAATCTGCAAATCCAGGATTTTTGTCATAAAAACTATGCGTATGTTCTGGCCCGGCAGATGATGGCACTTGGGAAACTTCCTGATGCCAAAATCGAAGATGCAATGTATTATGATGCTGCAGGCAATCCCATTGTTTTCAGCACAAATTCGATAAAAAATGAAATGACCGCGGCTGGCAATATTGCCAACCGTGTTGAAGCAGATATAAATTTGAATCCTGGAGGTATTAAAAACCTGGCTGGAAATCTTGGAAGTGGCGCAATTAATGATCCCAATGCAGAAAATATTCGAATAATAATACACCCCAATCCGCCTGCCCCCGGAGGATTAAATCTAACCCAGGATGTTATTGATTTAAAAAATAAGATAAATGAAATTAGTGGTATCATTTCGAACAATGATAAATTTCAGGCCATCATTCCCAACGAGCCCTGGACACCAATCATAAATTCGATATCACTCGATTATACCGCCACAGCCACTATCACCGATATTGACCTTATTCACCTGTATCCTTACGCCGGAACATATAAGCATGAAGAAATTGAATTGCAGCCTACCCTTTTTGCAAAGCATTGCGATGAGGGTACCTTGTTTATCGGGCTCAAGGACTTTGTTCCCGGCAGTAATTTGAATATCCTTTTTCAACTAGCCGAAGCAACCTCCGATTCGGAATCCGAAAGGGAAAAACTTGCCTGGAATTACCTCGATAATAATGAATGGAAAGAGTTGCGTGAAGGATTTGAGGTGTTGGATGATGCAACAGATGGATTGACCACATCAGGTATAATCAAATTCGCCTTGCCTGAGAACATGACTAAGGACAATACCATTCTTCCGAAAGATCTGCATTGGATCAAAATATCCATACCCCGAAATAGCGGATCAGTTGCTGAAACAATCGGTATACATACCCAGGCCATTCAGGTGGTATTTACGAATGAACCCGAAAACGATAAACTGAGACTGACCGAACCACTAGTTGCGGGATCGATCGGAAAACTTAAAGAAGCTGATCCCTTGGTGAAAACTATCGTTCAACCTTATGACTCGTTTGGAGGACGGGAACCGGAGGTAGAAAAAAATTTCTATACGCGCGTGAGCGAGTTATTGCGACATAAAGGAAGAGCTATCCAAAAATGGGATTATGAAAGGATCACCCTGGAGAACTTTCCCACCATTTATAAAGTGAAATGCATCAATCACAGTTTTGCGCTTGATGCAAAAAAATTCCACAATGATTTTCCTGTTGCCCCCGGTTATGTGCTGTTAGCGGTGATTCCGGATCTTAATCAATTGAAAGCGGGAAATTCTTTTGAACCAAAAGCCCCCGTCAGTTTGCTGGATGATATTGAAGATTATGTAAGATCGAGGACTTCCCCATTTGTAAGATTAAGGGCTATGAACCCACGCTATGAAAGAATTCAAATTTGTCTTAAAGTAAAATTATACAAGGGCAGGGATGAAATTTTTTATAAAGAAAAACTGAAAGAAGATATTCTCGAATTTCTTGCGCCCTGGGCGATAGGCGAATATTCAAAGCTAAGTTTTGGACAGTGCATAAACAGGTCTGACCTGCTTCGTTTCATTGAAGGACTCGATTATGTTGATTATATCCTGCTACTCTCGATGAAGCATGAAAGAGACGCAGCTATGAATGCAAAGATCCAGGAGATCTGTCCACGAACGCCGAGATCCATATTAATTGGAGGAGAAATAGATATCTGTATCAAACAGGATGACTGTGAAGATTGGGAAAAGGATCAGACCGGGAACTATGTGAATAGTTGCCAGAATGAAAGTGTACCAATAAAAGATTTTTGTAAACCACCGATAGTTATAGAATAAGTAGATAATGGCTGAAGAGCAAATTGATATTAAAGTAATCAGCAGAAAGAATTCGGGCTTTCCCGAATGGCTCGACTTTGAAAAGTTAAGAACTGAAGGCATTGATTATCTTGGCCGGCTTTCGGGAAAAATCTGGACTGATCACAACGTACATGATCCCGGGATCACAATCCTTGAAGTGCTTTGTTATGCGCTGATGGACCTTGGTTATCGGGCAAACTTACCGGTAGAGGAAATATTTGCAAGAGACCCGGAGAATACAACACGTGATGATAATTTTTTAACGCCGTCACAAGTATTAACCAATAACCCTCTTACGATAACTGATTTCAGAAAACTACTCATAGATATCAAGGGTATAAACAACGCATGGTTAGCGGTTGCAACTGATCAGGATCCAAATGTCTTTTGCCCACCGGACGAACCAGAACCCGAGCCAGATCCAAATAATCCGGAAGGCGGTACAATCCTTTTGCATGTTCCTGCCGGCCAGGATCCCTATTGCACTAACTACCTGAACGGACTATATCATGTTTACCTTGATCTGGAAGTTAATCTTGAGAAAGAGTACAGGGGAAGACCAAATGAAAAGAAAAAATATACTGATTGTTTGATCGAAAAGGTCAGTAAGGCATTGATGGAGCACAGGAATATTTGTGAGGATTTCATAGACATAAAAATTCTTTGCAAATGGGAAATCGGGGTTTGCGCGGAGATAGAAATAGAGGATAATGCAGACCCTGAAAGTGTTTATCTCGGGATGGTGGACAAACTGAGAGAGTTCTTCTCCCCGTCACCACGTTTTTATACCCTGCAGCAATTATTGGATGCGAATAAAACGATGGACGAAATATTTGCCGGCCGTCCATACGATGTCACCGAAAGCCATGGGTTTGTCGACGTTGCCGAATTGGAGGCATTGAAGTTCCGCAAATCCATTCATGTTTCTGATGTGTATGGCGCATTGTTTTCGGTTAAGGGTATCAAAAAGATCCAAAGATTGCGTTTGCGCAATTGTACAGGTTCCAAGTCCATTAAAACGGAAGAATGGGTTGTCAACATTCCCGAAGATCATGTTCCTGACTTTTCAGTGGAATGTTCAGGTTTCGAATTCAACCGCGCAGGTATTTCGGTTTCATTTGATTTCCGGAAATATGATGGACTACTTGAAGTTAATTTCCAGCATAATGGGAAGATCCTTTATACTGCTCCCTCAGATAAACTTGATAGTGAGATACCGAAAGGATTTTATCACAAGGAGCTTGGAACTTATATATCTATTCAAAATGACTTCCCTCGCGTTTATGGCATTGCGGAAGGAGGTTTGTCCGACAAGGTTTCACCTCTAAGGAAAGCGCAGGCCCTTCAATTAAAAGGTTATTTGCTTTTCTTCGATCAATTGCTGGCAAATTACCTGTCACAATTAAAGAACATGAGGTCGCTATTTTCTTTATCGATTCCTGCAAACGATTCAAATGAAGGGCGGCATACTTATTTTTCATCTCTGCCTGGTGCTGTTCCCGGGTTTGGAGAATTGGTTCGTTATAAGGTTGATGAAACAAGTATTCCTTCAGGTGAAACCGGCTATCTGGCTTTTCCCGTTAGTAAGAAATACCTGAAGGACCTCGCTGATCAGGGAAAATTGAGACAATTGGAAATTGACAGCGTTCCCAATTACCGGTTTACTACCGCTTCCGAAAAAGATACTGCGATCAGTTCCATGATGGAAGATTTCTTTAACGAAGTGATCTCTGTCGAATATGTGGTAAAGAATGATGAGTGCGTATATTATTATATTCTAAGCTCATCAGACGACTATGCATTGATCGGACGAAAATATTATAAGAATGAACAGGCAGCAAGGGAAAGTGTTGCTTCGCTTAGATACGCCGCAAGTGTTCGAAGCAATTATCGTTCATCTACTATGACTTCTCCGCCAGGGTTTTCATTTTCGGTAGAACTGAATATTTCCACCTATGCGAATTTTCTCCAGGCTTTAATCGAAGATGAGGCCCTGTATCGTAAACGCAGACACTCTTTTCTAAATCACCTGCTTTCCAGGTTTGCTGAGAGATTTACGGACTATGCCTTGCTTTCTTATGGATTTTATACAGATGAAGTATTGCAGGGCAAAGATATCGAAGCAAAGGAAAGATTTCTTTCTAACCTGCCGTTGCTGACCAGCACAAGAGGAAAGGCATTTGATTATCTGGCGGATGGCTGGTATAGTGATAATAATGCTGGATTTGAAAAAAGGATGCGGGCTCTGCTTGGTCATGAAGAACTGAAAAGAAAAAGCCTTTGCAATTTTGCCGTTTATGCTTACGATGAAACGTATATGTTCAGCCTCTCCCTTGGCGATGACATATCCTTTAAAAGCAGCGAAAAATTTGAGACCAGGGAAACGGCTTCAAAGGCAGCAGCTAAATTGTTAGATGCATTGACAGATAGAGCCAATTACAGGACTGATAGGATCGCACGCCAAAATGATTACCTGCTTCGCGTCAACTATGGAAGCGGTAAAGAAGCAGTGTTTTCCAAAACTTATTCATCTCCTTCCATTGCGGAATCGGTATCTGATGGATTTCAAAAAATGATGATGAAACCGGAATCTAAAGGGCAACTGGAAATTGCCAGTTACCGGCATTCAGCATCCTTAAGAGATACACATGAACAGACGGTGCGGGTGCTTAGTGAATCATCATTAAATCCGGAAGAAATAAAGAAAGTTGCATTAAAAGCGATTGGCAAAGTGAATGATCCCGGGACATGGAAGCAAGGAGAAAAACCGGTTGAAAAAATTGGAAAGCTTATAGCAAACCCGGATCCTCAAAAACCACTGTTCGTTGATCGCGATGAATATAAGGTCGATGTAGACAATACCATCGTTGGCAAGCCGGATAAATTCAATTTCGAGTTGCTGGACAAAAATCATCGTTTCAAATTCCTTTCCATCAATGAATTTGACAAGAAAAAAGATGCTACTGACGCCTGCCTGCAAGTGCTGAGTCTGATGACCGATGCTGACAACATTGTAATTGAAGAAGATCCCGGATTCCGGAAATGGAGTATTTATGTCACTGAGAAACAAAATAAACTGGCCGTTAGTTCCTGGGTAATGGATTCACACCAGGAAGCTAAAAAAGTAGTGGATCAGATAAATGAAGCCGTGCAGCCGACTGTCTATCATCTTACCATCGACGCAGTTCCTGATAGCTGGAATTTCAAGTATGAACTGGGTTATGAACCAGGTGAGATCCTTACGGTCCAAAGTGTTCAGACCTATCCGGGCGAAGCAGAAGCCCGATCAGCATTAGTTGATTTCAGCAGTTCCCTTGTTAATTCAACTGCCGAAAAAACAAATTCTGACTGGGTGATCAATACCGGTGGTTCCGGGAAAAAGTCACCCCTTGCCAGATTTATTAATTTACAGCCACAGCCTTTTGAAGATCCTGAATCGGCCCTTCCCTACAAAGTATTGGAGCTTCAGAAAAAAGTGAATCGCTTATCTGAAAATCGTGATAACCCGGAAACATTTGCATCATATGTGGATGTGCATGAAGACAGCAAGTGCAGGTATGTTTATCACCTTGTAGATAAGGATGCTTTATATGCTGTGCGCACCAGTACAACGACGACAAAATCTGATGCGGAAAAATTAAGGAAGGATAGTATTCAGAAAAATATTGAAGACTATAATTTCCTTGAGCTGTATATGAAAGGGGAAAAGATCGTTGTTGAAAGATCAGGTACTGATGGGAAAACAAAATGGTATCATTACCGGATAAGTTCTTTGAATCTTATTAAGAGTCCGATTGGAGGAATAGATCAAAAGATTGTTCTGTTTGAAAGTACTAAGGGATTTCCCAACAGGGAAGAAGCTGAAGCCGCTTTCCTTGAAAATTATATGAAGATCCTGACCCTCGGTCTTGACCTGGCTAATTACGGAGAAGGTAAGCCGATCAGCGAAACGCCAATCCTAATTCAAATCGAGGATATCTGCATCAGCACTGAAAGTATGGTTTACGTGCCTGCCGAAACCTTAAAGCACCTTGGTACATATCCGCAACAGTCAATTGCGGAACTTATCCGGGTGGTACAGTCGTACCCCATAAGGAGCATCAGGAAAATTGGTGACAAGGAAAAGTTCGATGAACGTTTTCTTCCTTGTAAAAAAGAAGAAGTGTGTAAGGTCGTTGTTCCGGAAGACTGTGCGGTCAAAAAAGAAAAGCCCGTTTACTTTTTTGTATTGTATGATAAAGCCACAGATCAGGAAGATTGGCAAAGTCCCGATTATTTCGATAGCGCAGACGAAGCGATGAAAGCTTTCCGGTTTTTCCTGTTGCTATTAAAGTACGAAGGGAATTATTTTATTGACTGTGACTGCACCGGTCTGTTTAAAATCTACATAAGGGAAGTATTGGCAGAAAGCCTGGACCGGTTTATGAACGAAGAGCTGGCATGGGGGAAAGATGGGATCCAGCATTTTATTAATGTTTCACAAACTGAAGACGCATTCCATGCATACGTGGACGATTATTGTTGTAACCGGTTCTTCGTAGCATGCAAAAATATCAGGATTGTTCATCCATGCAAATTCGATACACCGGAGATCAGGGACAATGTCATAAGGGAGCTGCAAAAATTTGCTCCGCAATTACTGAAATGGAAGTTCGATACGTTTTGTGATACCGTGTGGAAGGATATCCTGGTTGATCTCGAAGGCAATCCTCTTGCACATGTGAATTTCAGGACTGAAGGCGGAGTTTGGTCGCCGGATGATATCCTGGAAGGTTATATCGGGATCATCAGCTATATCGGCAGATATCCGTTGTGTATTGATGAAGACAAGAATGAAGTTTACCTCAATATAGATACGAATCATTCCATTCATTTTACACAGACTCCTGGTTCCGGCATCAATTCTTTAGAAGAATTAAGGAACAAGCTTTTGTGGCTTGCCTGTTATTTCCCATTCACTAATAAAGAATCAGGTAAATCTTCTACCGGACGCAATGTTGAGCGATTTTGCATTGAGATCAGGTTGCCAGGTTTTAATCCCTGCGCTGACTGCAATGGGAATGAAGGCAAGCCTGAAGAATTATGTCCCCTGGCATGGATCAGCGAATGTTGTTTTGGATCCTGCGATGAATTGATTGCAGCGTTTAAGATAATCGTTAACCTGCTTCAGCATTTTCGGTTGTACCTGCCCGTTTTTGATTGTAAATGTGGTCCCTATGGGATCGAACTTTATGATGTTACGTCCCGCTGTATAGACGAAATGCGGCATCCGGATTCAAACACTAACAATGCCAATACAATATCTCTGAACAGGATAGTGGCCAGAAATCCGCAATGCTATCCAGGTGCGGAGATAATGTGCGAAGCCATCACGAGGTCAAAAAAACTGATCAATAGTGAGGGGCTCCACCTGGTGGAACATATCTTGCTGAGACCCCGCTGCCCGGAGGATTGTGAATGTGTACTTGAGCCTTGCCCGAATCCCTTCGATGATTGCAAATTTCCTTATTGGGATGATCTCGATGATGAAGATCCCTGTGATACAAGAAAACCTGTTTGCTTTCAACCCGGGCATGATCCTTATTCGTTTATTGCAACGGTTGCATTACCCGCGTGGCCTGAAAGGTTTCGGAAAAAAGAAAGTCGTGCAATTATTGAGAACATGCTTCACCGGGAAGCTCCGGCGCATGTTGCCTTACGTGTTTTATGGTTAACGCCACATGACCTTTGTTGCTTTGAACAGCAGTATAAACGATGGTTGATATGGATCGCATATAAGAAGTCCTGTCTTGATAATTATAAAACCTGCGACTTCGTCAACTTCCTTTTCCACCGCGAATTTGAATGTTGGATTGATAGACCAGCCTGCGACAATTGTGAAGATCCAATTGAAGAGGATAGTTGCGTTCAGCGTATTAAAGATGAGGAAGGAGAAAACAACCAGAACAAATGCAGACCCCAGAAATGGACGGAACAGATCAATGAATTGTTTTGTTGGAAAGATAAAAATTGCAGCGATAGCTTTTACCTGCCCTGCGAGGAACCTGTTGTCGAAATCAATAATGAACGGAGCGCAAAATTAAAAACCAGAGAAAAGCCGAAGGCGAAAACGCCTGTTAAACAAGAAAAATCTAAAGAAGCGCCAGAGACGAAAATACCTGGCGAAAAAGAAAGAGCAGTTGAAGAACCGGCAGATGTAATTGACCCACCGAAAAAGACGAGCAAGACAAAATTTGTGAACAGCCGCCTGGCCGCTTATAGAAGGGAATTGGACTCAATTGTCGAAAAATCCAAAGGCAATGACCTTATGCTGCGGGCAAGACGTTTCCTGGACTCCGGTTCCGCATCGTCTGAAGAGTATAACAAATTACTTACAGAGCTGAATAAGGCCTGGGATAAGGCTAAGGCAAAAAAGACAGAAAGCAAAAAACTCTTCGACATTATTTCGAATATTACCCGATTTTATCTGGACAAATTGTTGTTCAATGGTGGTGTAACAGAAGAATTAAGTGAGCTCCGCACGAAATTTTTATCAATGCGCAAAAAAGGTATGAATACCGGCAACATCTATAAGTCATGGCAACCTGGGATCGTGCAGGAATATCAACCCGAGCTTGATTTTGCAAATCTGGAGAAAATAATAAAAGGATAGTAATAGTATGCGACATGTAATCAGAAAGCAGGTCCTTGACATTAACCTGAACAAAACACAGGATGCATTTCGCGTACAAAATGATCTGAGCCGCTTTTATTGGAATCAGATTGTTCCAACACTGGAACGGGTATTTAATGAAATATCAGTAGAAGATGAGATCATTCAAATAGATCAACTCGAACTGGATCTGGGTAAGCTCTGGTTGGAAAGCATCGGTTCAGGAAAACCTGACAATGATTTGTTTGAGCGATTATACAAACAGATAAAGGAAGCAGTTGCTACCAAAAAGAAGACTTCAGCACAAGGCAAAGTTAAAAGCATTGCCGCTCAATGGTTGTATTATATGGAAAGGGGTTGGCTTGATTGGAACACGCTGGAAATTGATCACGAATGGAATCGCAAAGTATTGGAAGCCTTAGCTACGGATTATGCCAGCATTACAGCGTTGCGACATCTCGTTCAAAAGGATTCAAGGGTACGCGCCAGGATAGCAATGCGGCATGATGAAGTTTATTTGCTTCAGCTCATTGAAGTATTGACTGCTCAAAAGCAAGATGATATAGCTCATGTCATAAGAGAGTTGATTAGTTTGTTTACATCTTTGAACATTCAAATTCCGGCCGATCTTTCATCCCCTGGAACAATTGAGAAACTTCTATGGAGTCAGGCAATTTTTCTTGCTGCAATTCAGGGTAACAAAATGAATTCGCGGGAGCTGGCTGCAGAAATCCTTAACCTGTATATAGGGGAGAAAACTAATCCGGCATGGAAACGAATTTTATCAGTGACTGACGCCACCGCTCCCTATCTGAGTAAGTTTTATTTATCGGAAAAGTACAGGATAGAATTCGACTATGAGGAAAAGCATTTAACCTGGAAGTCATTAGAAAAAATGACTCAAGGTCAGAAAAACATACAACGTGAAATTGAAAAGCAATTGTTCGAAGACGGAATTTTCTTGAACAATGCCGGCCTGGTATTACTACATCCTTTTTTGTCAACGTTGCTGACACGGATTGGATTAATAGAAGCTGGTTCTTTCCGTGAGCCTTTAACGCATCAAAAAGCCCTGCATGTGTTGCATTACCTCGCCCTGGGACGTCATGCAACCGAAGAGCACGAACTACTGATGCCAAAGATTTTATTGGCTTATCCATTGGAGGATCTGGTTTTGCTGGATTTGCATTTAACAGATGCTGAAAAGGAGGAAGCCGATAACCTGTTGGAGACTGTAATTGCACGATGGCAAATTCTTCACAATACTTCAAAAGCCGGGTTAAGGGAAGGATTTCTTCAACGAAGGGGAAAATATTTCTTAAAGAACGATAACTTCTATTTACAGGTTGAACAGAGTAGTATTGACATGCTTCTTGACCATTTGCCCTGGAACCTGAGTATTATAAAACTTCCGTGGATGAACCAGATGTTGAGAGTTGAATGGAGATGATATTAGACCTATAAACCAATTATCCGAAGTAAGGAGTCCGGATTTTATCTGAAAAATATTGTTCAGAAGCAGATAAGCTGCACTTAAAAATAAAATGACCTGAATGACTTATCAACGGATCATACTTAATGTTTTAAAGATGAGGAAATGAAGGCTGTTGGACAAACCACGACCTCGGCACCTCCAAAAAGTGAGTCTCCTTTTTTCAACAAGGGGGGCGAGGGGGATTTTGTTGGGGAGTCTGCCGGCAAACAACCTTTTTTTAAATCATCCGGTGCAGCCAAACCCTTCTTTCAAACCAAACTTTCAATAGGACAAGCCGGGGATCATTATGAAAGAGAAGCCGACGCAATGGCTGATAAAGTGGTGCAACGTATGGCAACTCCGGATATCAGGGCCAAAAAAGATCCTGCTATACAGGCAAAGCCATTAACGCATAGCATTACACCACTTGTGCAAAGCAAATGCGCTTCTTGTGAACAGGAAGAGAAACTAAAAAACAATGACGACGAAGCGGAGGGAGAACAACCAGAATTGCAAAAGAAACCAATTTTTGAAAGTAATGGCGATCCCCCGGAAGATAAGTTTTCGCAATTTCAACGCAAGCCGATATTCGAAAGTAACGCTGACCCAATAGAGGAACAATTGCAACGCAAGGAAGCCGGAAACCCTGGGACTGCGGCCTCCTCTGCTGTTGAAAGTGGAATAAGCAACAGCAGATCGGGTGGCAGCCCACTCGCTCCGGAGACTAATGCTTCAATGAGTAACGCATTTGGAACAGATTTTAGCGGAGTGCGCATACACAATGATTCATCAGCTGCACAGCTCAGCAAGGACTTGAATGCCCAGGCATTTACACATGGAAATGATATTTATTTCAATTCTGGCAAGTATGATACGAATTCTACTGCAGGAAAACATCTGCTGGCTCATGAATTAACTCATACAGTTCAACAAGGGAATACGATCCGGAAAAAAGATGATAAAAAAGACAAAAAAACTGATACAAAAGAAAAGTTACCGCCTCTGCATAAAGCTTCTGACGCAGAACTACAGGAACAGAAAAAAACGAAAGGCGATTACAAGGGTTGGTTCACAAAAAAAGGAAAGGATTATGAACTGCATCTTGACAAACTTGAGGCAAAAAGATATCTAAAGGAAAAGGATGTAAAGATTGATACCCCATATCGTCTTCCGGGGCCTGCTGAAGAAAGGGAAACAAAGCAAATGTCTATTTGGAAATCTGAAGTGAAGGAAGATGTTTTTAGTTTACTCTCAAAGATATGCACGGTTGAAGAGAAGGATACAGATAAGTTATTAATGCTTGCTTTGAAAAAGAGTAAGGCAAAAGGTCTGATAGGAACATTTAAGCAGGTTATTAATGAAATAATGGTTCCGTTTTGGGGAAAGAATGGAAAGTCTATGTTGTATGATGTAGAGCATATGATCGACTGGCAATTGGTTGGTAAGAAAGCGGACAAAATTGAGAATCTGATACTACTTGACCGCTCTTATAATCGCACCCTTGGTAACGAGGTAAAAGCGAGTATCGACACTCATATAAAAAAACTCGCTGAGCATTATAGCAAGGAATTTATAGTTAATACCAATCCCGATAATGTTCGGGCTAACTATCAAATAGTAGTTGAAAGTCTGGATTTTCGGGAGGAGCGCATAAAGAAAGAACAGCTCTACAGTAAGGAAGAGCTTTTAGATGCGGCTGCAGGTGCCTATCAAAAAAAGCATATTGAAGTTGGACCGGCTATAATTCCCAAAGGACATTTTCTATTAAAGACAACCATGGGAAGGGCTGGCTATATTCTTCCAAACAATGCTAAAAAAGAGAGAATAGGTACATGGTTCGTTACAACAAAGTATAATAAAAAAACAGAAGAGATTGAGTCGATAAAACTCGAGTTAGCAATCGAAGATAAAGACAAGATCATTGAAGTTGGTAAAGGAGATATTGAAGCGATTGAATACAAGAAGTTCGACTCCAATGTTTACCAGATTGAAGGAACAGACCTGCGAAAGCAATTCGGATCAGCGTTCAAGGAATTGCAGGTTAAGCCCTTTAGCCCAATCGTTTTGGATGAACCCGATATTGAAGGATTTAATGCTAAAGTGAGTGGGAAGGTCGTTTCCAATCTCAGCTTCCTGAAAGACGTTGACATCAGATTCAACTTCGAGAACGGTGAATTCCTGATCCGGGCCGAGATTCCGTTAACTAATATCGGAAAGAATATTCCAAAGCCTTTTGAAGTAACCAGTTGCAGTATTATCATAGCCGCGGGTTCAAGGGAAGGATTAACTCTGGCCGGTAACCTTGCATTTCGACTTGGCAAATTTGGTGAAGGAGAATTAACAGCTGGAATAAACAACAGGATCGGTTTCTTCTTGCACGGAAGTTTTGACTTTGACAGTAAATACTTTAACCCCGCAAATGTTTCATTTGAGTACGAAAAAGGAAAATGGAGCATAAAAGGTACGATAGGAATCGAGGAAGGAGTGATAAAGGGTGTGAAAAGTGCTACCCTGGAGGTTGGTTATAAAGATGAAAAGTTCACGGCAGCGGGTAACGCGGAATTAACGGTGCCAGGAGTTGAAAAAATAATCCTGGCAGCGGAGTTTGATTTACAGGGAAACTTCGCATTCAGTGCCGAGGTGGCACTTGGAAAATTACCCGGAATAAAGAGCGGTAATGTAAAGGTTTGGGTAAAGTCAAAGGAAGGCGAAGAAGGCGTGAAGGTGAGTGCTGCCGGCAAGGCCACTCCTGATTTTCCTTCGATCCCTGATCTGAGTGCTGAATTTTCCGTATTGTATGATGATGGTGTCTTCGATGTGAAGGGCAGCGCCAAGTATAAAAAAGGAAGGTTTACCGGATCAGTTGAAATGGGCGTAACGAATAAAGCGGTTGATGATAAAGGAAAGCCACAGGGTGAAGCGCCACCTGAAAAAGGACCCGTCATTGTTTATGGTTTTGGCCAGCTCACTGTAGATCTGTGGAAGGAGAATAAAGGAACTGTAAGCGTCAGGCTTACGCCAGAGAAAGAAGTGCTGGTTGCCGGAATAATTCTTTTAAAGAATTTGAAACCATTCGGGGATGGGTACCATTTCAATGAACCATTAATAACTTTCCCCACTATAAAAATTCCGTTGGTTGGACTTCCCGGATTAAGCATCTCAGCATTTATTAATGGCGGTGTATACTTCAAATTCGATTGGGATCCGCTTGTATTGAAGGAGTTGAAGGTTGAATTGAGAGAGATCAACGTAAACGAAATTGAAAATGCAACCCTTGATATACATGGTTCGGTGGGTTCGATAGCCAGCGCTGAAGTTTATATGGTAATTCGTGCCGGCCTTGAAGCTCAGGCACTAATTGCAAAACTCAGGGGCAGCATCGGAGGTGAAGCAGGATTGGGAATTACCGCAGAGGCAGGAGGCGAACTGGATGCAACCTTTAATAAGGATAAAGGCCTCCAGTTTAAGGAGGTCAGAGCGTTCCTGAATGTTACACCAAAGGCAATATTTCGGTTAACCGGTGAGGTTAGTGTTGATCTTGACCTCTGGTTCACCGAAATAAACCTTTACTACCATAAATGGATATTCGCAGAAAAGGAAATAGATCTTAGTGGTCTGGTCCTGAAACTGGACTTTCCGCTCAAATTCGGTGAGGATAACTCGCTAATACTTCCTGATGTCTCACAAATGAATCTCACAAAACCTGAATTTTCAGGTTCACAGGGACAACAGATCCTGGATGACGCTATAAATGGGGATGCCAAGAAAGAGGTGGAAGAAAAGAAACGGCAAATCAGAGAAGATGTTAAAAACGATTTAAGAAAGGGCCAGTATGATGAGAAGTTTACTTTGAGTGATTACAAAAAGAAAATGCAGGAAAAGTATGAGGATAATGCAGCGCTGAGAGAATATGTATTGAAAACTATCGACGAAGAAGCAAAGGTTCTCGAATATGAACTGTTTGAAAGGCAGAAGAATATTATCCGCGCATCAAGCGTGCCATTGAGTACAAAACTGGCGTTTCTCAACATTTTCACAATGTGGACCTTGTATATTTCTGAATCAGATGTACAGGCATTTAGTACGGAACTCATCAAAGCTGATGAAGAAAAAAAACTGGCTCAACAATCAAGTCAATTACCTGATCAGGACCTTAAAGATAAATTGCCAGGAGAAGGATCCCCTGCAGCAAGCAGCAGCACACCACCACCCAATAGTTCCTCAACTCCAGCCGCAACCAACTCTACCGTACAGAAAAAAGAGGATACGGCGCGAGGTGGGGGAGCCGATAATCCGGCTATTGGAGTGCCTTCTACAAATCAAATCGAGTCTTCCCTTGCTTCATCCGGCGGTAAGGGCGAGCCATTATCTGAAGGAACGAAACACGAAATGGAATCCTCGTTTGGTGCTGATTTGTCAAATGTCAGGATTCATGACGATGATCAGTCTGCACAAATGAACAAGAGTCTGAAATCTCAGGCATTTGCTCACGGATCAGATATATATTTCAATCAGGGAAAATATGATCCGGGAAATAAAAATGGAAAGCATTTACTGGCTCATGAGCTAACGCATGTAATGCAACAAAACCCGGAGGGTGTGGATCTGGAAAATTCTCAGGTTCAACGGCAGCCTGAGCATGCCAACCCGCCAACTACGGAGGTCCGGGATCTAACGGGAATAGTCAACCTGGGTTCTGTTCAGGATTTTGATGCAGCAAAATGGCTGAAACAATTAAATATCCCTCAGGAAACAATTCCACCGGGTGTAGTACAAAATCAGGATTTTAAGCTGGCGCTTCTCAAACGACTTAATCCTGCATCGGCAAGCGTCATGGTTCCGTTGGATAATATTCCTGATGATTTCGCTGGTCTGCAGAATAACCAGATGGCGGAAGTGCATGGCGAAAGTGTTCTGGATATCTTTTTAAAAAACCAGGGGGAGAACGATACGACCATGCCGAACTATGCCGGCAGGGCTGCAACTAAAGGTGTGAATACAGCTCTCGGCGCTGGAGGTTTTTCAGCCGCCGGACCTAATGCAATCGGAATTGTAGCTTTCCCCATGTCCAAAACAGCGCGTGTTACAGTTGGCGGTGGAAAATGGGGCACTCCCGGGCCGTACCTGCCCGGATCTCAAATTGTTCTTGGTCACACCGCTCTATATGCAAGGATCGATGGAAAAATTGCAATAATCAAAAGTTATGGCCCTGCATCTTTAGTGGATGCCGCGAAAAATATAAAAGGTGTCAGCGCTGGTACAAAAGGTGTTGATTCAAAGATTCTCGATCATATGTCAGGGCAAGGTCCGGGCGGTAATATGTTTGAAGTTAACCAGGCCCGTTCAATCGAATATCCACTCTCCAAAGAAAACGTTGAAAAATTCATTAAAGACCTTCCACCTGCAGGTCCGGTTTCCGGAGGTTCTTATACCGCCAGGCCCGAAACCGCTGGTCTGTGTAAAGGGCGGAATTGTGTTCATTGGGCAGTTGAATGGGTGGAAAATACATTAGGGACGCAGATTGGTGAGGGAGGTACTTCACAAAAGGATATTGGTGGAAAGAATACAGCAAGGCAGGGGAAAGTAATGGAACTGCTTTCAGAAAAAAATCCAAAACCATTAAGACTTCCTGATGGATCAACGATACAGCCTAAAACAGGCAGTATTCCAACATCTATGAAAATCATTAAATATGGAGGGAAAATATTTACGCTGGTCGATATAGGTTCAAGTATTCACAGGATCTGGAACGCCAGTGATGAAGATTTAATACAGGTAATTGGTGAAGAGGCGGGAGGATTTGCATTTGGAGCTATCGGTGCGGAAGCAGGCGCAGGAATTTGTGTAGCGATTGGTGTACCCACAGGTGGCCTGGGTTTGATAGCATGCGGCATAGTCGGAGCTATCGGTGGCTCGAAAGTGGGCAAATATGTTGGGGGTGCTATTTTTGGATTACCTATGGCTATTCTTCAGGGGATGCACATAGTATCATGGTTGTTGGAGAGATTTATGGATGTTACGGAAGCTGGCGGCAAAGCGATCCACGGGTTCTTCCAGTTTATCTTTGAAGAACAGGTCAAAGCCCATGAAAGATTAAACTTTGAGAATTGGGATTTAAGATTTCTGCCAGAGCCATTAAAAAATGATATCAATCTATTGGGGCAGAACATGTGGAGCCTTTTGAATCGGGAAGAAGTCGGAGCGCCAAAGCCAACCCAGCCAATGGATAAAGTATATTCTGTTCTCAAAAAATCACAACTGAAATTAATCGAATTAGGCATACCGCTTCCTCTTCTCCAGAGCATGGCACAAAAAATGACAGAAATTAATGTAAAGAACGGCGGAAGCCCATATTCAGCCGACCAATTTGTCAATATGAATTCCGTCGAGTTCGTGGAATTTCTTGAAATGTGGAAGCTTCAATTTAAGCAAAGCCCCGTATTTATTGCAAACCCTGAGAACTATTGGAGTGCTGGTGATCCAAACACGCATATGGGTCATTTGAATATCCACTACAGGAATGTCATTGAAACAAGATCAAAACTCAATATTCATAATTGGGGAAGCTTTGCAATTAAAGAACCGCTCTTTGAATTCTTTGAAAGAGAACAGGCCAAAGAAGAGGCAAAAAAAGCGAAGAATACTGAACCAGAACCAGTCTCTGCGGACGAGGAAATGCTGCCCGGTGAAACACCTGTCGATATGGTAGCTTTTGGCTATGATTATTACGATAGTATCGGGCAGTCACTTGAAAATCACATCCGGGAAATAGGCAGCCTTGTTTGGTCGGTTATGGGCCCATTAAATTTTAAAGATTTTACGTCTTTAATGTATAAGCCGCTATCTGAATTTAATCCGGATCAGGCAAAGGTGAAGCAAATAGCTCATGGCCTTTCACTGGTTATAAATGCCATCGGAAATAAACAGGGTAGTGGGATTCTTCAAATGACAGATGTTGACGCAGATTTCATCTTAACGCAAACACCTGCGGATTTGGTCGATTCATTGGTCCAATACAATTTATTAACATATAATAAAGCGCCTTCGGAAATCGCTGAAATTGCATTGATTTGGATGAATGTTGGTTTTGAGCCATGGTAAAGACTTTGAACAGATTCCAGTATCGATGTTGAACAAATCAATGAGCGAAAACTTTTAAATCTAAAGTGATGTCTATAATTTCCATTGCTATTTTGAAAGGAGGTACCGGGAAAACAAGTACAGGAATAAACCTCGCCGCAGCGTTACAGCACCGTGAAAAAAAAATTTTGCTAGTCGACGCTGACCCCCAGGCAAATCTTTCGCAATCACTCGGCATACCCGATGAGCCGGAATACAATCTTTATACAGAACTTAAAAAGGAAATGGCAGGAGAGGATGCCAATGTGCACAGGGCTATCCTTGAAATTAAGCCAGGCTTGTCAGTCTTGCCGGCATCAATTGAGTTGGCAGGAGCAGAAATGGAATTGGTTAGCGTGTATGGAAGGGAACAAATGCTGAAGTCCATTCTTGAACCCATTTCCGGGAAGTATGATTTTATATTTATCGACTGTCCTCCCGCAATCGGATTGTTGACAGTGAATGCATTGGTGGCAAGCGATTTGGTACTGATACCTATGCAGGGAGAATTCCTCCATTTAAAAGGCGTGTATAGTTTCATGCGTCATTTCATTATGATCCGTAAAAAGCTGAATAAGAAGCTTGATTTACTAGGCATAATACTCACGCGGTTTGATGAACGTAAGCTGATGAACCAACAGGTGAGGTCAGGATTGATTAATGAATTTGGCTCAAAGGTTTTTCAAACAGTGATCAGGTCAAATATTCAATTAGCGAAAGCACAGGAAGCCGGAAAAGATATTTTTGAATTTGATCATCATTCCCATGGCGCCGAAGATTATCAGCGCCTCGCTGACGAATTTCTGCAAAAATTAGCCAATTTTGAAAACGGGAATTCTTCAAAGGAGTTTTCTGAGTTATCAGTGAGTCCAAATAGTTCTTCAACCTAATCCTTTTTATATGTCCTACGCTACCCGGGTTTATCGTCAGCGCAATGCGCACACTCACGATGAAACAACTGACCAGGCGCCTTTTTTTACGAGATCTGAGAAACAAGCTGACCGTTCAAAAAGCAGTCAGCCATTCTTCCAGCCGAAGTTGGAAGTAGGTGCGCCGAATGATAAGTATGAGAAGGAGGCAGATGCCGTTGCAGGCGCAGTGGTGAATAACCAGAATAAATCTGCCGCGACAGTTCAGCAGAAAAAAATAAGCAGCATTCAACGCCTGGCCACTCCTGAGGATGAAGAAAAATTATCCACCAATGAGGACCGGATGAAGGAAGATAAAAAGGTACAGCAGAAACCGGAGATCCAGGCTAAATGTGATGAATGCGAAAAGGAAGAAAAGGATAAGGCTGTACAAAAAATGGATGATCCCGAAAAAGAAAAGGACAAGATGGCACGGGGACCTGTTCAAAAAATGGGTGATCCAGAAATGGAAAAGGAAGATGATAAGAAGAGTGGGGTCAATCCGGTCCAGAAGAAATCAGATGGTTCGAAACCGGCATCTTCTCAATTGTCATCACGGATTGAGCAATCTGCCGGCAAGGGCAAGGGAATGGGCACGAAAACCCGCGACGCAATGGAATCTTCCTTCGGTCATAATTTCAGTGATGTTAATATTCATACAGGAGCGGAATCTATGGAGATGAACAGGGAACTGGGAGCCCAGGCATTTACTCATGGTAAGGATATTTATTTTAACTCGGGCAAATACAACCCGGATACCAGTAGTGGCAAACAATTACTGGCACATGAGCTCACACATGTCGTCCAGCAGAATGGGGCAACTGAAGCGCCTATTGAAAGAAAGATCTCGGTCCAGGATCCTCATCAGAATATTCCAAATCCAGACGGAAAAGGATTAAAGCAATCCAACGAGGTTACCGTTTTAGAATACCTGGGTAAACTCTGTCCTGATACCGGCATTATGGTTGGGGACGGACAGGTTGATCTGTTGGATACAGGTTTTTGTTTCCCTTCCGAACAACAGGAAGACGGTTCATTTAAAAGCCCTGCTGAACTAAGCGATCATCCGGTTTCCTGTGAATGTTTGTGTGAAATGATCATGGATCCGCTTGACCTGATTACCATCCACATAGATGATAATGTAGCAGGAACCGGATCTACAGGGTCTGCTGGTGGGATAACTGTAATATCGGTTCCCTCACCAAATGCCAAAGAGCAGCCGGTAAGAGGCACAACCGGGGAAAGCGTTGAATCACCTCCTCATATCATCCTTGCCCATGAAATGTGTGGACACCATTTCCTTGCAAAACATGGAGTAGATGAGAGGGAAAATGTGGCAAATATGGCTCGTGGTGGCCATGACTCTGCAATAGGCCGGGAGAATCTGATTCGTGAAGAACATGATATAAAAACCCGTGGCACTTTCCGTGACCCCTGCTGTGGTCTTGGTGAATCTACTGCTGAGGATCTGGCTAAACCATCAGGGAAATGTGGTAAGGAATTCGAGGAAGCTAAGAAAACGCACCGGGGATTTGCTTTTGAATGTCAGCACTGGCGGCAGGAATACAATAAATTAAATGGTACCAACTTCACTACCGACGATGCTATTCCGGAAGCAGAGGATGAATCCCTTCCTGCCAAATGGAGATTCGAGATAACTTTTAAAATTGACACTCCACAGCCCTGGTTAACTCTTCAACAAAGTCTCACGGAGGAAGGCAAGGAAAGTTTGCAGATCGTAACATTACTTTTAAACAGACACCCCGATTTGAATGCTCAATTAGCAGGAAATGCTTCAACAGATAATGCTTCGGGGGATCCTGATTATAATAACGAGCTTGCCAAACGAAGAGCAGAATTTGTTTTCAAAGACCTGGTTGAAAAAGGAACCAGTGAGGAAAGGTTTACTACTTTCGACAGTGATTGCGAAGAATTGAGGGACGGAGTTCACAATTGCGGTGATACGGAAAGTGAGAAAAAATCAAATGCCCTTGATAGAAATGTGGAAGTGAAAATGTTCGATTAATGATGAGCTGGAAGGGATTATTCCCACAATTAATATAAAATAATATGGAGAATATAATAATAGGAGAAACTCCGGTTATTCGAAAGCCAGTTGATGAACTGGATTACGTGCAGGAACTTATCAAATTCAGGCTAGCCGAATATTTTAATCCTACTGATGATCTAATAGAACCACAACTTCCTGAGTTGGATCAATGGATCTTGCCTATGGCTGATTATGTCAGGCGCAAAACGCTATCCCCGGATCTGACGAAAATTCTCCTGATCGCTCTGATGCCACATATCCGGCCAGAACTTTTCGATAACATAATTGAAGAAAGCCTGAAGAAAGCAGGCGACTTTCCAAAGCTCGGTGGCGCCAGAGGAAAAAGTTTCCGTGGTTTTCTTCCGACGGGAGAAACAGTGATCTTTCTGCTGGGAGGGAGTTCCCTGCAACGAAGGTTTGACATTCAAAATTATTTTAATGCTGAAGAATTCTTTGCGAAGGAGAAAATATTGTTGTTGGAAGATGTTCCCCAGGGTGAACCCCTGATGAGTGGAAAGCTGGTTCTTTCCCCGGAATTCGTTGATCTGTTTACGATGAATAAAATCAGTCGCCCGCATTTCAGCTCCAGTTTCCCCGCAAGATTTATTCAAACAGAATTGGAATGGGAAGATCTGGTACTGAATGATGAAGCGATGACGCAGATCAAAGAATTGGAAACATGGATCAATCACAACGAACAATTAATGAATGGATGGGGTATGCGAAATCGTCTCAAACCCGGATATCGCATTCTGTTTCATGGCCCTCCCGGCACAGGAAAAACCTTTACAGCTACATTACTTGGAAAATATACCGGTAGGGATGTTTTCAGGATCGACCTGTCGATGGTTGTTTCAAAATACATCGGGGAAACTGAAAAGAACCTGGAAAATCTTTTTGCAAAAGCCGAAGCAAAAAAATGGATCCTGTTTTTCGATGAGGCAGATGCGATTTTTGGAAAACGCACGAGTGTAAGAGATGCGCATGACAAATATGCAAACCAGGAAGTTTCATATTTGCTTCAACGGATTGAGGACTTTGATGGAATGGTGATACTAGCATCGAATATGAAAGCTAACATCGATGAGTCATTTATCCGCCGCTTCAATGCAATGATCAGGTTTTCGCTACCCGACGAAAATGAACGACTGGTATTATGGAGAAAAACATTTCCTTCCCATATCGGCTTTCATAAAAACGAGGATATTCCCGATATCGTTAAAAAGGTAGAACTAACCGGTGGTAACATTAACAATATTGTTCAATATGCATGTCTGAAAGCTGTTGAAAAAAGCAATTCAAATATCTACCTGGATGATGTGATAAACGGCATTAAGCGTGAATTACATAAGGAGGGAAAACCTTTTACTGCAATTTCCTGACAATTGCCAGCTAATACGGCTACAGCTAATTGCCATCTGATACTACAAACCTGTTTCTTTATAACCTCAAGTGTTAAGCTGACAACTATAACCTGCCTGTCCAGAAATACACTGCGGGGCTGAGTCTCCGCACAGCTCATCACAGTTAGGGCTCAAATTATGAGTATTATGCTTCCTGATTAACTCTTCGTATGCATAAAATCATCTCTTACATTTTTATGTTCCTGATATTTTCGCCTGAAATTGTTTATTCTCAGAATAAGCTCCTGTATACTAAACCAGCTGTGAATTTCAATGAAGCATTACCTCTTGGCAACGGAAGAATAGGCGCAATGGTATATGGCCGGGTTCAAACCGAATATATTTCGCTTAACGAAAGCACTTTATGGAGTGGCGGCCCTGACATACAATGGAATAATCCTGATGTAAAGAAATATCTACCATTGATAAGAGAAGCCGCATTAAAAGGAGAATATAAAAAAGCAGATAGCTTGTGTAAGTTCATGCAGGGACCATACACAGAATCTTATATGCCGATGGCGGATTTGAATATTGAGTATAAAAATATCAGCGATTCATCAAACTATAGGAGAATGCTTAACCTTGATAGTGCTGTTGCAACAACAACATTTAAAAGTGATAACATAAACTTTAAACGAACTGCATTTGCCAGCTTTCCTGATAGCGTGATTGTAATCAGAAATGAGGCTGATAAAAAAGCTGCTTTGTCTTTTGATATCCTGCTTGCCAGTAAACTCCATTTCAACATAAAAACTATTAATAATAACGAAATTATTTTAACGGGTAAATGCCCGAAACACGTTGAACCTGCTTACCTATGGAAGATAAAAGAGATTGATGCAATGCAATATGGAGATGAAGGCATGAGCTTCACGGTTCGGGTGAAAATAATACATGAAGGTGGCAGACTAATGGCTGATGATAAAGGCCTGCACCTTTCAAATGCAAATGCAGCAACGATCCTGGTAACAGCAGCAACAAGCTTTAATGGTTTTGATAAATCGCCATCAAGGCAGGGAAAAAATAATGCTTTGATTGCTGAACAGGCTATGCAAAAGGCAACATCGAAAACTTATTCAGATTTATTAAACAATCATATCAATGATTATAAACCTTTTTATGAACGTGTCAGATATGACTTTGGTAAAAGCCACAATGAATATTTATCTGCAGGCAACAATGAACATCTACCAACTTATGAACATCTACCGACCGATGAACGATTGAAGAAAATGTCATCAGCGTTCGATCCGGAACTGTTAGCAACCATTGTTCAATATGGAAGATATATCCTCATTGCCAGCTCAAGGGCCGGGGGACAACCCTCAAATCTGAAAGGCTTGTGGAATGAAAAACTTCGTCCGGAATATAGTAGCAACTGGTGTATTGATCATGATGCGCAGATGAGTTACTATCCGGTTGAAACTAATAACCTTTCTGAAATGCACCAGCCTTTTTTACAACTCATAAAAGAGCTTTCGGAGAATGGCTATAAAACAGCCAATATAAATTATGGTATGGGCGGCTGGTGTGCGCATCACAACACAGATATCTGGCGGAAGTCTTCACCCGTTGGCAACTGGGGTGAAGGAAATCCGCATTGGGCCAACTGGAATGTAAGTGGGGCCTGGCTTAGCGATCATTATATGGAACATTTCAAATTTACGCTTGATACTAATTTTTTAAGGCGGCAGGCATACCCAATAATGAAAGGTGCCGCAGAATTCTTTTTGGATTGGCTCATTCCAGACAGTACTAATAAATATTTAATTTCTGTTCCATCGTTCTCTCCTGAAAATACTTTCATTACAAAAAATGGGGATACAGCACAAACCAGTGTAAGTACGACAAGTGATATTGAACTGGTGAAAGATCTTTTTAAAAACTTTATCAAGACAGCCGAAATATTGCACATAAAAAATGCATTTATTGACTCTGTTCAATCTGCACTTAATAAACTGATGCCTTATCCCATTGGCGCAAACGGGCAACTATTAGAATGGCAACAAGACTGGCGTTCAACCGATCCTGCACATCGCCACCTTTCGCACATGTATGCGGTGTTTCCCGGCTCGGAAATATCCCCGCTAACGACACCACAGTTAGCAGAAGCTGCAAAGAAGGCATTATCGTTTCGCGCAAAAACAAATGGCAGCTGGGGCTTTGCCTGGAAGGCTGCATGCTGGGCAAGATTAAATGAGGGCGACAGTGCATGGCAAACCTTGCAATACCAGTTGAATTATGTAAATCCGCAGGCCAAAACAGCGGTGAACAACCTGGGCTTATACCCTAACTTATTTAACAGCGAAGTACCGGGGATTATTTTGAATGGCAATACCTGCATTACTGCTGCTGTAACTGAAATGTTGCTGCAATCACAAACCGGAGTGATAGACCTGCTGCCTGCATTGCCAAAAACATTTAAGCAGGGGGAAGTAAAAGGTCTTGTCGCAAGAGGTGGTTTTGTTGTCAATATTGTCTGGAAAGGAAATGCATTAACGGCGGCAACCATTTACTCAAGGCATAACAACCCATGCAAAATAAAACTCAATAACAACTACGCCGTGTATCAAAAAAATAAGCGGGTTATTTTAAAAGAAGAAAGGAAGAACATTTATTCGTTTGATACAAAGGCTGGGGAGACTTATGTTATTAGTAAACACAATTGATTTCTAAAGTGCGAAAGTATTTATTACTTTTTTCTTGTACTGTCACCGTCGGAAAATACATAGTCGAAAGAACGAATTCATCAATATCGAAAACTTCATCCGCAGTCAGACTTGTATTCGTTAGCATGAACTATCGACGGGTTAACCAATGGGAAGCTAAGATTGAGAGATAATTTTTAATTTCCCTTGACATGAGTTAAACAACTTTTTAATAGTGACCGCTAATTAAGTCATTACAGCCAAGTTTATAAAATGAGCGCTACTTGAGTCATTACAGCCAAGTTTTTTAAATGACCGCTATTTCAGTCATTTTGACCAGACTTTGACTGAAATAGCGGTCATTTTAAAAATCACGAAAATAAAAGGTTCGCAGACTTCAACGCCTGGATCTTAATCCGGCTTTTCGTTTAATTTATCAAAATGCGGTTTTAGATGTTCATACATCCCTTTGCGGAATTCTTCGCGGGTGCCGTTTTTGAGGATATTAACCAGGTCGATATGGCTCACCTTACCTGAACGATGTTCTTTTTTTTCAGAGATCATGACATAACCAAATATTGGTAGCAACATGTTCTGAAAACGCTTCAAGGTATCATTACCGGTCATCTCATAAAGCTTACCGTGAAATTCAATTTCATTTTTAATCCGAAAAGTATGCGGCTTATCCTTGATCTGTTTTTTTGCTATGGCTTCCAGTTCTTTCAGATCCTTTTCTGTTTTTCGCGCGAAGAGTATATCACCCAGGCCGATTTCGATGACCAATCTCAGTTCGAAAATTTCTTTTAAGATATGATCGTCGATCAGTAACGGATTCATCACCTTTTCGAGTGAGCCCAATACATCCGGCCTAGCCATCACCATACCGCGCTTCTTCCTTGTTTCTATCATGCCAAGCATTTTCAACCGGCTAAGCGCTTCACGAATAATGTTCCGGCTTACACCCATGGCCTCTACTAACTCTATTTCCTTAGGTAAAGGATCACCGGGCTTTAGCGCACGCTCCTTAAAATATGTCTGCAACGACTGCTCAACCAGGTCGGTCATAGTCGCTTTGCTGATACGTTTTAAAGTTCCCGGCACTCCGCTCATAGTTCGTTTTTGAACAAAGATAATTGAATATAGTTATGAGTTATGAGTTAGTGATGAGTTAGTGATGAGTTTTAGAAATGACTAATAACGGCAACCTTTGATTAGTTCAGTGGTATTGTTATCAATCCAGTCCCAGTCAATTTCTACACCCAGGCCAGGTCCGTTTGGGAGATGTTGGCATCCATCTTCACGGACATCCAGGGGATTGCCTTTTAATCCAAAACGAAACATGGAATGATGATTTTCGACAAAGTTTGATAAGTGCGTTGCGCAAGCAACATGAAGATTTGCCACATCCAGCAATGGCGATGAGGCGGTGTGGATCTCCAGTTCATAACCCATCAGTTCACAAATGGCCAATGCTTTCATCAGGCCCGTGATACCTCGTTTGATATGGGTATCAGCACGCATAACATCTACTGCTCCTTCGACCAGGTATTGAGGCATTTCAAACAAGCTGATTGTTTCGCCGGCAAGTACGGGAGTATTCACTCTTTCACAGATCTTTTTTAATTGTTGAATATGCCTGTCTGGGATCGGTTCTTCAAACCATTCAAAATTTAATTCATCCAATAGCCTACCTATTTCCAGAGCATCTACAAAGGATAGTTGTGCTGATGCATCGAGCATCAGGGTAAAATCTGGTCCGGCTTTTTCACGCGCACAGGTTAGTCTTTCGATATTTGTTTTTACATCACCAAGCAATTGGAGTTTCAATGCAGTATATCCTTCTTTCTTTGTGAGATCTATGGCTGCTCCTACCTGTTCCACGCTCCTGACCTTATGTGGCGGATGGGTCCGGTATAACCTTACCCTGTCCCGCACCTTGCCTAATAATACGGCGATTGGCAAGCCAGCAACCTTTCCTTTGATATCCCATAGTGCCACATCCAGATCGCTTTGCACAGTGTCGGTCATATTATATAAGTGTCTGCCTTTTTTTCGCATCTCCTGCCAGATGGATTCATGGTTAAGAGGATCCTTGCCTACGAGATCATGATAATACACATCATGAATATGATATGCAGAACCACGACCCTGGCCGAGTGGACCATATCCCATGGTATATCCCTCAATTCCTTCATCCGTATGTAGGATTGTAAATGCCATCTCCCAGAATGGCACATGACCGGCTGGGATTGGTTCGGGGGCGAACCAGGCCTCAGACGGGAGTTGTATAATACGGGTGGTGATATCAGTAATTTTCATTTATGCCAGTTTGTTTTCATTTGTCCCGGCTTGTTTTCCATTTCAGCATGTCACTACTGTCGGACAGCTTTTAGCCATAGATTCGTTCCCTCTGGTATACATTATTCTGTCGGTCAGTTTATTCAGACTAATTATCATTGATCTTTTTTTATCTTAACTGCAAACAATGACCAGGTAGCTATCAGCAGCAATACCGCAGCTCCTTTATAAATAACGGAAAGATCAATTTGCGCATCTTTCAATGCACCACCAACATAAACCATCAGGCCACCTACGATGGTGCTTAAAAAATTAAGAACTCCATACCCGGTTGCCACATAACGGTTATCAATAACCTGGTGAACGATCGGCATCAGGTTGGAATCATTGAAGCCTCGTGCAAGACCGAATGCAATCATCGCAACAATGGCAATGCCAAAAACATAGGTTGATGACATCAGGAATAAAACCGGTGCACCCACACTAAAACCGATAATGATCATATATAGCCGGCTGCGCTGATTGGTACGGAACCACCGATCTGCCAGTATGCCCCCAACGATCACTCCAATAAAAGATCCGATCTGTACATAACCCGTTGCGGAAAGACCCGCTTCACCAAGACTGAGATTAAACTGATCTTTCAGGAAGGTTGGCAGCCATCCATAGATCAGCCAATTCGCCACTCCGAGCATCACAAAATAAAATAACAAAACAAGGAAGGATCGATTGTTAAGAATCAGGCGCATAGAAGACAGGAATGTAATTGGCTCCGACACGGCGATAACTGGACGGCTTTCTACACGCCCAAGGCTGTCACCAGGTTCTAGGTTATCAATAGGCGTTAGGCTATTGACAGGCTCCTTGCTTTTATCTTTTAGATAAAACAGAATAAACACTGCATAAAGACATCCAAAGATCCCGAACACCTGGAAGCCATAACGCCAGCCCCACCATTCGGCAATAAATCCACCGACACCACCAAGAGCCAGGCCAGTATACAATCCGCTGAAATGTATACCGGTTGCCAGTGAACGGGTTCGTCCTCTATGATAATCTGAAATCATTGCCAACGCAGCCGGGATATAGAATGCTTCGCTGATGCCCATGAAAATACGGGCCACAATCATTTCCTGAAATGAAGAGACAAAACCAGTCCAAACGGTCACAGCCGACCATACAGCTACACTAAATACAATCACTTTTTTACGGCTATACTTATCTGCCAGGTATCCACCGAAAGGACTTAAAAATCCATAAGACCAAAGGAACACGGAAGTGAGCAAACCAAACTGTGCATCATCAAGTGTAAACTCTTTTACGATCGGATCACGCATGGAAGTGATAAGTATCCGATCCAGGTAATTTAAAAAAGCAACTACCCATAATACACCTACAACTCCCCAGGGATACCACGATGCCTTTGTGTTTACATTCTTCATTTATTTGTTTTATGCTCTTTATATACAGAAGATATTATTGGATAGATGTTATTCAGTTCCCCCTTAATCATTTTATCGATACATATTGATGCCTGCTATTTAGAGTTGCCGTTTTCGTTAGGAAGCCTGTTACTTCTAGTTGCACTATCTATATAGTAAGGTCTATTGCATTATTTAAATAGTAAAGCCCATTATTTTAAAGTTGCCCTTAGCACACGATTTGTTCTCACACCTGGCCTAACCTCTCCACCTGGAATTATTATATCGCCATTCCAAATTACAAGCGGGGTAGTGACTGATGCCCAGGTGCTGCCATTGGGATTATTTTCCGGATCAGGCATTTTTTTAGTGAGTACTTCTGATACAGGTGACCAATCATTATTATGATATGCCAATATACCTGTTCTGAATCCCGGATGTTTATCTTTCAAAATAGTGTTGCTGTCAGCGCGACTCCCATCATCTCCGCCGATAACCAATAAGCCCAATTCCTGGCTCGCATATGAAGGACCAGGAGCTGCGGCTGTCGAATATGGAAGATCAGAGATCTTTTTCCATCCATTGCCCGGTGTATAAGCATAAGCATCTTTCAAATATTCACGATGAGCGGCTGTATCATCAGTTGCAACAGCGAGGTGAACACCACTCATTAAATAAAATTCGTCATTCATAGATCCCGCAACCGCCAACATACGTGATGGTCCCGGCCAGGTAATAAGTACTTTCCAGTTGCGATGCATGACCGGCTTCGAAAGATCAAGTGACCAAAAAACATTGAGAGTTTCTTTTGCTGTTGGAGAAGCCAGACCCCCGGCTACATAAATAATATCATTTATGATCACACCACTTGCGTTGGCGTTTGGTGCAGGCAAATCAGGAAGTTGTTCTGTTACAATACTGTCGTTCACATACCTTATAAAATAACATTCCGCATAATGTTTGTCTTTATCTGCTCCACCAAGAATGATCACACCATCTTTCCAGGTGAGGGAAACACCATATCCCATTGGTCTTGGCAACTTGCCTATTTCTTTCCAATTACTTTTTGGATTTTCTAAAACAAATATGTTATCGTACCAGGTTTTAGTTCCACCCGACCATGGACGGGTATTAGCAGGAAAATTTGATCCGCCTGCAACAATCAGGCTACCATTGCTCACGCCTGCAAAAGAACCTGCAAAACCAGTTGAATCAGGAATGATAGGTAATTGATCCCATACAATCATTTTATCAGTTGGTACCGTACAGGAAAAGTTTTCAACAATACTCATAAGGGTAAGGATTAATAATGAAAGGTTTTTCATTTTATATCTTTTCAAAAAATTCGGGCAACCATGATCTTGCCTTTAAAGCTACATTTCTTACCTCCGATTCCGGGATCCATTGATAGGGCCAACGAAGCCTGGTGCCAAGCTCTGCCCATCCCCCTGCCGCCGCAAGTAACTTGTCCAGGGCCGGGTTGCTATATCCTGCATTTTTAAAAGGCACAATGCATTCGTCGAAAAATGATAAGATACGCTTCTGTATTTCCAGTGCAGCCGGCATATCGACCTTCATAAGTTTCCACCAGGATTGTGATCCCATAGGACTTAAACAGGCAACATTGGAATAGGCACCGTCCGCCACTTTAGCTTGCAAACCCGAAGCCAGGAAATGCCCGGGGACAAAAACAGAAAATGAATTGATACTCCATTGCATTGCATCGAACCATTCCTTATCACCACCAGCGAGCTTCACACCTATTAACTGCGGAATAGTATTACACAAGTTTTCAAGCTCCGCCGGGGTCAATACTTTTTTTGCATGTGGTGGATTATATAAAACCAATGGAATACCTGAAGCCTCAGTCGCAAGTCTTTCAAGATAATCGACCTGCTCCTTCTCATTTGCGGTCACCCAATCGGGTAAGATTACCTGGAAGGCATCCGGCTTTAATGAGACTGATCGTTTTATTCGTTCCAATGAAATTACCGGCGAAGGATGAGCCGCACCAATTTGAAATGGCATCCCCTCACGATGACATTTTTCAGCCATCAGGTACTGGATGTTATCAAATTCCTGTTCTGTCTGGTTATGAAACTCGCCTGCTGTTCCGTTTGAGTAAATGCCATCAAGCCCGGCAGCGATAAGATAGTCAAGTTCATCTGCCAGTCTTGAATAATCAATGCTATCATCAGCATTAACAGGCAACAATAAGGTACCCCAATTTCCTCTTAGGTTTTCACGGGTCAGCAATATTGGTTAATTAAATTTATAAGAAGTTCCATGATCAATTTTTGCGTTGCTAATTATTTGAATTTTCAGCTACCTGAATAGCCTGATGGTTTAATCGACATTTTTTGCATCATTGATAGTTTGCATCATCAATCGTAATCTTATTTGAAATCACCCAACGAAAGTTCTTCAAATACAATTCCTTCATAAGGTTTTGCATTCCCGGCTTCATATAAACAAGCCAGGTTTCCGTTCGGCAACACCACCAGGTTTGAATATGCGGCCGGACCTTCATGCAGCACATTTTTTGATTTCCAGGTGCTACCATTATCATAACTAATCCTCACAGTCATATTGGTACGCGCCTTTTGATTTGCAGGATTTGAAAATACCAGGAAAGATTTTTTGCGTTTATAGTTATACGAAAGCAAACTACCCTGGCAAACCGGTTCTACAAGCGTGGTATCGCTTTTTAATTCGGACCATGATTCACCCCCATCTTTACTTAATGCAACCTGCCTGTTACGGCTTGTACCAAAGTTGCGCATATTCAGCATCAAAACACCTTTTGGTAGTTCTGCAACGGTACATTCATTTACACCATCAGCCGGGGTGGTTCCACCCAGTTTCCAGTTATCACCTCCGTTGTCAGAATAAATAGCATGCGAGAAATATTTTTTTGTATCAGCTTCAATATGATCACAGGCAATCACCAGCCTGCCCTTATGTTTCCCTTTGCGAATTTGAATTCCATTTACAGGACCCGTAGCATACCAGGTCCAGTTATCTTTTTTTACATCGGTTGTTATTTCCTTTGCCGCAGACCAGTGTTGGCCGTCATCAGCGGAATTCAATACAAAGACCCGTCTTGTATCTTTTGCTGTTTTTGCAATGATATCTTTTTCATGATCAGTGCCCAGGTTCCAGGTTGAAAGCAGGATAATCTTCCCGCTTTTCTGGTCAACTACAGGCGCGGGGTTGCCACAGGTATTCGTACTGTCGCTCCAGACAAGTGACAAGTTTGACCAGGTCTTCCCGTTATCTGCTGAACGTTTTACTACGATATCGATATCTCCCGCATCACCGCAGTTGTTCCTTCTTGCTTCTGCAAAAGCAAGCACTGTTCCTTTTGAAGTAGTGATGATTGCCGGGATCCTGAAACAGGTATAACCATCTTCGCCGGCTTTATAGAGGTGGCTTAGTTCCTGGCTATAACTTTGCATAGAGACACCCGCTAATAAAACAAACACCACTATCAATCCTGGCTTGATAACAAATATTGGGCGCAGGAGCTGAACTAACCGCCGTTGAACTAACCGCAGTGGAACGGAGTGCAGCTGAACCATACGCAGTCGCATTGAGCGCAGTCGAATTGAGCGTAGGTTTGGAAGAGAATAATTTCTTTTCATCAGTTGATTTTATTTTTTGCCAGACCTCTTGCCGCTTTAGTATATGATTTATATGGGATGAATACAAAGCAAGTGTAGGCTGCGATTACTGCTTATAAATTCTTTTCAAATGCATTCACTTCATCAAAGATTGTCGTTCCCCGTACCAGTCTTCCCAGCCTTGGTCTCCGGTCATTGTACACTTCCACGGCATCTGCATCTGCATATCGAAGAAATAATATTCTCCGGTCACGTTCATTCGAATAATTGCCATCAGATTTATGAAGCATCCAGCAATTAAATATCAATGCATCACCTGCTTTCATTTCCATCGGAACAGCAAGATTATCCTCAGCCTCAACTATTATTTCGGATTTATTCTTTTTTTGTTCCTCTGTCTGGTTAACTTTTATCTGCCCGCCTTTGTGACTGCCTGGTATCAACCAAAGACAACCATTTCCCCGGTCTGTATCATCAAGTGCCGTCAGGGTAGTTAAGGCTGTATAAGGTTCCAGTTCACCATAACCATTATCCTGGTGCCAGCCGAAGGGTTTTGTATTACCCGCCATCTTGAAAGTAAGTTGTGAAGTAGCTCCCTTTATATTCGGCCCGATAAGTTGAGTGGCTATTTCGACCAGTGGTCCATCAAAATAATATGATTTCACGGCCCTCGATTTATGATGAATATTTACCAGCAATGAATTTTGCAACCATGACTTGTTTGGATCAAAAGCAACTTTTTCTTCATTCCAGGCGGTCATACATTCATCGCGCATTTGGGCCAGGCCCTCTTTGGTCAATATGTTTTTAATAACCAGGAAGCCCTGTTCTCTGAAAGTTTCCAGCTGTTCGACTGATAATAAATTGTAATTAAAATATTGTTCTTGTCTTGCCATATCAATATTTATGAGATCGGATTCAATTAACTGCTATTTCTGAGTCGATATTTGATCTATTGCTATAATCGTACTCAAATAACTTGTTATACCCGACCAGGGATTTTATTTATTTCAATAATCCTGATTAAATAAACTTACGCACTGCACCTACGTGTGTTATCTATTTCAACAATCAGAATTAAATAACCTGTTTTTTCCTGGCAGGTACTTTGTCAAAAAAAGAAAGCGCGTTTAGTTCCTGGTAAAACTGCTCGTAAGCCTTTTCATCCAATGTGGTCAAAGGAAGTCTCGACGGACCTAAATCCCAACCCAACATTTTCATGATGGCTTTCTGACCCGGTATTGGCGGATATTTGACCAACACACGTACTATATCAACGAGAAAATTATGATTCTCACGCGCAGCTTCTATATTACCGTTATTAAACAATTCAATTGTTTTAAGATAAAGAGGTGCCGCAAATGTATAGGTACTGCCGATGGCCGCCCTGGCACCAACAGACAATGCAGGTAATAACATTTCATCCAAGCCAAACAGGATATCAAATCTGCCGTTGTCATAATTGAGACATGATTGGTATTCCTGGAGTGTAGTTGCCGTGTACTTAATACCGGCAAGATTTGGAATAAGCGGCTCAGCAATCTTAAGAAATTCGATCATATCCATACCAACACCGGTAAGATGCGGGATATGATAATAATAGAATGGAATTTCCGGTGCTGCACTGGCAATTTCTGCCATGCAATCGGCCAGGTTCTTTACCGAAACCAGTTTGAAATAAAAAGCTGCAACTGAAGAAACCGCGTCAGCACCATTTTCAGCCGCATGCGCAGCCAGTTTTTTCGCATCGGCAATACAACTGTGGCCCACATGAACCACGATCAGTATCCTTTTGTCAGCCGCCTTTATAAATGCTTCGGCAACCTGCATTCTTTCTTTGGTTGTCATGTTGGGGCCCTCGCCGTTGCTGCCACAAACAAAAATTCCTTTTAAACCATCTGCAATAAGTTTATCCACCACCGCCGGAATCATTTTGAAATTAATCGTTCCATCTTCATTAAAAGGTGTAAAACTAGCTGCAATTAAACCATCCATTTTCTTCATAGTTATGTTTTGTCTTTTTTATTCCAGGGTCGGATATTTGAATAGAAATCTTTTACTTCACTTCTTTTTCGAAATAAAATCCTTTCCATCAGTCAGCCATTCAATATTAAATCTGCGGATCACCATGCGATAAATCCAGTCGGTATCATCGCCGTCTCTTATTTCATACAAACAAAATATCATTCCTTCTTTATCAACCGCAAGATCCGAATATCCTGAACCGCGGGCATGCATCACCTTATGAACAGGCCAGGTTTTGCCTTCATCATAACTCAGCCTTGCTGTAATATTTTCTCTTGGTTTATTAACTCTTGAATTCTTTCTTACCTGTATCTGATTATTCCGGCTATCGGGGTTAGCAAAGATCAGGCGGGGCTTATCATCTCCCTTACCGGTAACCCTGATCAGGCTCGCCATACATACCGGTTCGAACAGATCATTATCGAAAGCCGGTTTGCTCCAACCTGAAATACCATTTTTACTATAACTGATCAGTCTGCGGTTTGAATCTGATTCATTGCGCATATTGATCATAATGCTACCATCTGTTAACTGCACCACAACTGACTCATTTGGATTGATGATGGTATCGTTTGAATTCGCAGGCATATCCAGGTTGTTTGAAATGATGTCACCGCGTTTCCAGGTTTTTCCGTTGTCGTCACTATAAATAGTAGCAACACAGCTTGGCCTATGATCCCCACCCGGCTTGCTTCTATCGGGAATACATAGCCAGACTGGAACCAGCAATCTCCCATTGGTCATTTGAATGGCATGGGCAGGACCCGGGGCCAGCACTTTCCAATCATAATCTTTTTTGAAGAGATCGAATACATAGGTAATATCGATAGGGGCAGACCAGGTCTTTCCCTCATCGGTTGATTTTATATAATAAGCATTGGCATAGTTTACCTGGAACAAAACATGAACTGTTCCGTTTTTATCCGCAATCGGAGTGATATTACTGGTTGGTTTTCCTTTTGTATATGGGATCACCACTTTTGAAGGTTCCCAGGTATTTCCGCCATTAACACTTCTTCTTAATAACAGGTCCATATCATCCCAATCCTTACCTTTTCCATATCGTCCTTCTGTGAATGCGAGCACAGTTCCTTTCTCAGTGATCACCAATGCAGGCACATGGAACATGGTGTAACCTCCCACAGCTGGTTCGTATAACAAGGTTGTATCAGTGAATGCAGCCTGTTGTGCTTTTACGCTATGGGCTGGTAACATGCAAGCAAGAAGAAACGTTGCAAACAAAAACCTGGTGATGATAATTCTGCAATTCATAAATATGTCCTGATTCATTTTGTGTCCTGATTCAAAAAACATTCTATTCTGGTGCATAAATTAATATCCTTCAGTTTGAACGATCAGGTTGTTATTTGCCAGCACCGTTGTATTAACCGGCCAGAACAACGGTGTTGTTTTACCGACCAGGTTTGGAACATAAGTGTACACATTAATAGTACCACCGTAATGAAAACGTACCAGGTCATACCATCTTTTATTTTCGAAAAAGAGTTCCCGGCCACGTTCATCAAGGATTTCTTTTTCCACTGTTGTTTTATCGGTTGCACCCATGTATGGACCATTACCGGTGCGCACCCGAACCCTGTCTATGTACTTTATAGCATCAACAGTATTGTTGATAGCTGCAAAAGCTTCCGCTTTCAGCAGGAATATATCTGCCAACCGGTATACAATCAGATCATTGTCCGGGACACGGTCTTCCGGATATTTTGTGCCAGGATATTTTGTGATCCACGCGATTTTTGGCCCGCTTGATTGTCTTTCGACTATCCAGGTATAGGGAATTCTTTTATCAGCCGGATAAGCATTGAACAGCGCCCTTGATTTGGGGCTGATCTGGTATGCGCCCTGGCCATTGGAAGCAGTAGCGCACCATGGTATGCTGTCAAGATTAAGAGCACCGGTTATACCAGCTAAAAACGGCAAAGCATTGATTACATAATTATTGCTGGTTTCATCGCGGTTAAAATAGACAGAAAATATTATCTCTGGATTTGAAGTTGCTCTTAAACCTACAACATTTTTGAAGTCAGCGTTTAAATTCACCCCGCTCAGTTCTACCTCATTGATTGCCGCAATGGCGGCATTAAAATCAGCAGCACCGCCACCTAATACTTTACCACTCCACATCTTGACATCAGCCTTCATGGCCATTACTGATCCATAGGCAAAACGATATTTGGATGGATATAAGGTCGGACTGAAAGACGGGTTTGTTTTCAGCAACAGGCTGGCAGAATCAAGATCACTCACAACCTGGGCAATTACCTGGACTGCAGGCGAGCGTGGCAGCAATTCAACATTTTCATCTACCACTGCCTTAAGCATCAAAGGAACATCCTTTAATATCCTGGTTAACTGGAAATAAAAGAAAGCCCGCAATGCATAGGTTTCGGCGATGATTCGATTTTTGCTCGCCGGGTTAACGGTAAACTCAAAATCCTTAATGCGTTCAAGCAACAGGTTACAATGCCCGATGGCGCGGTAATAGACGTCGTAGTTCACTGCACCCGAAGTTGGTGATAAGGTATGAGTCCAGGCCACAGTAAAACGGGAATTTTGGGCCGAGATCAGTTCTTCGCCGCGCTCGATGCCATAAGTCACATTGTTTTGTAACGTTCTTAACTGGCTGTATATTCCCGTTACATAAGGTTCAAAGTCGCCTTCGTTTTTAAAATATACCTCTTCGGTTATACTTGACTGTGGTGTTACTTCAAGAATCTTTTCGCATCCGGAAGCGATCACCAGGATAGCTGTAAGAGAAAGTAGTTGTTGAATTATTTTTTTCATATCTGGCATATTATACCGGTTGGCCCGGGTTTTCCGGATGGCCGGAATGTTAGTCCCGGATGACCGGAATGATGAATCATTTATTAAAAACGTAATGTTGCGCCCAGAGTATATTGTCTTGGGCGTGGATAGCCAATTGCATCAAAGCCAGTATAGGTTTCGGGGTTGATGCCTGAATATTTGGTGATATATGCAATATTGAATGCAGAGGCAAAAACGCTCAGCCCGGTTGAATGGATTTTCTTCATTATTGAAGCTGGTAACTCATAGGAAAGCGTGATTTCACGTAAGGCGATGAAATCACCTTTCTCGTATAGCGCTGATACATCAGAACCATAAGAATTATTGGCTCCGAGGGTGCTCGAACGAAGATAGTTACGCTGTCCAAAGTCAAAATCAGCAAACGAAAACCTTGCGTATTTTTTTCCAACATCGCCTTCTTTCTGCCAGATGTCCGGACCAAGTGCTTCTTCGGGAGCTCCTTCATTAAAAGCACGACCCTGGCCAAGTGAACGCGCCAATGCCCCATTGCTGATAATATGACCAAGCGCATAATCCAGTCCCACCCTGAGTGAGATGGCCTTATAAGAGAAAGTATTTTGCCATCCACCAGTAATATCGGGCGACCTGTAACCCATAAATACCTGGTCTTTTGTATCAATAATTCCATCACCATTTACATCTTCGAAGATGAAATCACCGGCGTGTTTTTTGGCGATGATTCCCTGTGGGGAAGCCAGGTTATCTTTTGTTGTTGCATTCCAGGCGGCTGCATCAGCTTCAGTTGCAAATACTCCCAACACATTGTATGCATACATGGCAAACGGGCGTTCACCTTCGGCAATTCCACCGACTTCTATATTTGTTTTTGTTCCCTTATCATAGATTATGTCACCACCCTGGCGATTGTTCGCACGACCATTATCAGGCAATTGAATTACTTTCTGATTGTTCTTTGCAAACGCAACAGAGGTGCGCCATGAAAAGTTTCTGCCTTTGATTATTGTTCCGCCTAAATCAATTTCAATACCCCTGTTCTGCAATTGACCATTGTTATAAACGATGGAAGGGAAAGGTGCTTCAGATGGAAGTGGTTTTGAAGCAAGCCTGTCTTTTGTAAGTTTATTATAAATGTCAACAGTTAATGTTATCCGGTTGTCGAGGAAGCCCGCATCAAATGCAAGATCCGATGTTGCTGTAGATTCCCATACAAGATTCGGATTGGAAAGATTGGCGCGAAGAATACCGGAACCCAATGCATAACTGGTAGGGGAATAGCCGCCATAAGTATCGGTGAGTGAAAGGTCACTTAACCCTGCTTCACCCCAGCTTGCCCTTAGTTTCAGCATGCTGACAGGTTTTATTGAAAACCATTTTTCCATATGCATGTTCCAGCCAACCGAAGCCGATGGGAACAGTGCATATTTATTTTCAGGTGCGAAGTTTGAGAAGCCATCATTCCGTAATGAAGCACTGAGCAGATATTTACCGGCATAGTCATAGTTCACCTGGCCAAAAACGCTGGCTGATTTTGATTCTGATAATTTTGTCATGAAATCGGTAACATTTGAAACGGTGATACCGTTTATTACCGCGGTGGGTGGTTCATTAATCGTGAATATATAATCGCTCGTAGCGCGTTGTGAACCGATGTTTATTTCATTCGCACGGTTTACGGTATAGTTAAAACCGCCAAGCACCGTGAAATTATGATCGCTTCCTAAATGAAAATCATATTGCAGGATCTGGTCGGTCATTAATTGTCTTGAAGCAATGGTGCGTTCAAGTTTTTGCCTGATCGTGGCTGGTTGTATCTCATCAGCCGGTGTTCCCAAACGTCTGAACATATAGGTATAGTCCTGCATTATATAAGATACAGATGGCTTAAAGTGCAAACCCTTGTAAATGGTGATATCACCACCGACCCTGGCAACAAGTCTTTCGGTAGCTATCTCCTGGTCATCATATTGCAAGACATGGAACCGGTTGCGGGTAGTGTAATTTTCACCAATGGCTGCGTTGCCATCATCCTTATAAATACGGATCAGCGGTGTGACCCTGGTGGCGCGGGTAAGATCATTCTGAAATGCTTCAACATAATTTGGCCGCACATCCTGGTAATTTATCATCGCATCGATCCTGGCATTTTTCGAGACTTTGAATCCGAAATTTCCTAGCACATCAAGTCTTTTATACCTGGTTCCTGCGAAAACTCCTTTCTGATCGGTATAGGCGGTCGATAAATTATAATTTGCATTTTCTCCTCCACCGTTGATGGCTACGCTGTTGTTCTGCGAAAGACCAGTTTGCCAGAGCTTATCCTGGTAACCATTATCCGCATAAATGAGTTTTGTGCCGGGGTTGATGGGGTCATCCATGGTCTGATAACCTTTCGATAACAGGTTATCGACATAAGGCTGGCCTTCAATAGCAACGAGGTTGTCGTATAACGCCGTCGTATACACGTAACGACCGAATTGTCCTTTTGCAGTGAAAGGCCTTGTTCCGGCAGAAAAACCGCCATTGTATAACAGGTTGTTTTTATCTAACAGATCGAATGTGTTCTTAACCGTGGTGCGCGCGAGCCGGAGATATTCTGTAGCGCTGAGATAATTATAATCTCTTGATTGTGTTTCCCAGGTTGAGCGGTGGTTAAGCGTAAGGTTCATTTTGGTGTTAAACTTTCCGCCTTTGGTCCTGATAACGATAACACCGTTAGCTCCTCTTGCGCCATAGATAGCTGTAGAAGCAGCATCTTTCATTACCTGGAAGGTTTCAATATTATCAGGGTTGATATCATCCATTGATCTGAACACACCATCAATAACAACTAATGGGCCTGTATTATCTGCATTACCGATTGGGTTTCCGGAAGCATTTCCAAGTCCACTTCCGTAAACGTTTAGTTTTGTACCACCGCGGTTAATTATATTGGTAGCACCGGCTCCGGGCTGACCGGAGGTGATCGGAACGGCGACCCCCGCGATTTTGCCCTGCAGTGCCTGGACCGGGTTCGGACTGGGCCTGTTCTGTAATTCAGAGATATTGAGTTTCGAAATTGCTGCTGTCGTTTTTGTCTGACTTTGCTGGGTATAACCAACAATCACGACATCCGTTAAGGTTTCATTTACGGTACTTAGAACAACATTAAGTGGCCCGTTACCCGCTATTTTTTCCTGTATTCCAAATCCTACGCTGGAAAATACGAGGGTGGAACTTGTCGAAGGCACCGGCAAACTGAATGCGCCTTCAGCATTTGTTGATGTACCGCCTTTTGCGCCTTTAACCTTTACACTTACGTTTTGTAAAGGGGCGCCAAGACTGTCTGTTACAGTCCCGGTGATGGTTACAGACTGGGCTGAGGCGATTGAATGGAAAAAAAATAATGCTGCGAACAGGGGGATGAGTCGCAGTTGTAAACACGAAAAGAGCCTTTTCATATGCAGCAGGGTTTAAATCGTTTTTTTAAAAGTAGCAATTAACTATGTAGTTATGTCCTACATAAGACAAAGATGGGAAAATATTTGAACCTTCCAAAAAAATTTGGTTTTTTGTTTTTTGGGGGATGATGATAAGAGAACTGTGTTGCCTGCGTGTATTGTTATTCCTGCTGATTACTAAGACAATAAGTTTTTTTATTATCTTGAAGGTATATGCAGACCTGCCAAAACTGCGGAGATACCAGGCAAGAAAAATTCTGCCCCAACTGCGGTGAAAAAACATTTCATGCAAAGGCTCTATCCATTAAACACCTGGCGGGGGAAACCTTCGAAAGCCTTTCACATTTTGATAATAAGTTTTTTAAAAGTGTTGCAACCTTACTGATCAGGCCGGGTGTACTGAGCTATCAATACTGCAATGGGGTAACGGTGCGATTCATGAAGCCGTTTTCACTTTTCCTGGTGGCCAATCTTATTTTCTTTTTATTGCCGGTTCAAAATCCATTCAGTCTTCCCTTATATAATTACGTTACTTATGAGCCGTTTACAACAATGGGAAACACGAGAGAAGCAGTGCGGGCTAAATTGCGCGAAACCGGGCTGACTGAAAAAGAACTCACAAGCACATTTAACGAAAGGATCAGATCAAATTCTAAAATCTTCATCGCATTATTCATTCCTTTTTTTGCCGGCATCTTTGCTTTGATTTTCTTCAGCAGCCGCAAGCGATTTGGAGAACACCTGGTGTTTGCCACGCACTTTATGACTTTTTTAATTTGCCTGATGGTTTTGCTTACCCTTTTTTTTATGTTGACCCCTATAAGTTTCAACGCGGGATCAGGAGATACAGTTGTCACTATAATTCTTTCCCTGATTTTATGTACCTATTTATCTATTGGAGTGCACCGTTTTTATGTCAGATCCTGGTGGAAGGCGGTCCTGGCTTCGCTAGTGATCGTAGTCAGCCTGATTATCAGCGAGCAGGCTTTCAGGATGTTTTTATTTTACCAGGTGCTGAGTGGAATCGGATAATTTATCAGATGGTTCTACATCTCAAAATTCACGAAATCCATATAGTTCTGCCTGGTTATAATACCAGTTATAGTTCCCGGATAAGCCTCCAAAAAGCTGGATGGTATTTTTGCCTTAGCTCTTTCATTCCATTTAAATTCCCACGCATATAACTTGCCTCCCGTTTCTTCGATCCGGTCAATCTCCTGCTGTTGATGAGTGCGCCAGAAATAGTTATTTACATAATGATTTGTATAGTGATTGAACTTATCCCTTTCAGCTGCCAGGAAATTTTCCCACAAAGCACCTGTATCCTGTCTAAGCGATAATGGGGAAAAATTTTTTATTATGGCATTCCTGATGCCATTATCGTAGAAGTATATTTTTTTTCCTTTTTTAATTTCGTTACGAAGATTGCGACTAAATCCGCTAACCTGGAAAACGACGAAACATTTTTCAAGCAATTCAATATATCTATCTACTGTTTTATTATCAGTACCAATTGTTTGCCCTATTTCGGTATACGATATTTCATTCCCTATTTGTAAGGCAAGCGCAATAAGCAATCTTTCCAACAATGCCGGTTTTCGAACATCCCGCAGAGAAAGGACATCTTTATATAGATAATTATTTGCGAGTTCAAGCAGGTTTGCCTGGGCCTCAGCTGGCGAGTTGACAATATCCGGGTAAAAGCCATATATCATTCGTTGTTCGAGCAACCTGGTCTCCTTCAGCACGGAAGTGTCGGCTACCATTTCGGCTGTTGCAAACGGGTAGAGACGATACTCTCTTTTTCGCCCGGTTAAAGGTTCATTTATCTCGTCAGCAAGTTCTAATGCGGATGATCCAGTAGCTATCACCTGTATGTTTTTGAAGTTATCTACCAGGAGTTTCAGGGTGAGACCAATGTTTTTTACCCGTTGGGCTTCGTCTATTAGTATCAGTGAGTTATTACCTATCAAAGCCTGTAAAGAACCAGAGCTGGCGTTTTCCAACAATGACCTCACATCAGGCTCATCACAGTTCAGATAGAGCACCTTAGATTCGGTGCCCTCCATGATGGATTGCAATAATGTTGTTTTGCCAACCTGTCTCGGACCTGTTATTATTATGGCTTTCCCTTTAAAGAGAGACTTGACTATTTGTGCATATAAAGCTCTTCTAATCATAATGTTAATAAAAGCTGCAAGTTACTCTAAAGTTTTGATCTATACTATAATTTGCCTATATACAGGGTTTATAAACCCTATATTATATCAAATTTAAGGTTTATAAGGCCTACATTTAATATAAATTAAGGTTTAGAGCTGAGAATTTAAGGAGGCGGATCCCAGGAAGATGATGATGATAAATTCACCCATCCAGATAATCATCGGCATCAAGGCAGGTTGACGGGTATCAGTTCGACCTTCTTTTTCTTCACCATCTGCGGGGGCAGGTTGTCGATAATGGTTTGACTCAGAAGACCGATCAATCTTGTTTTAGTAAATGTTTTCAAGGAAACCAGGCTTATTTCTCTTACAGGAGCCGGACTCTTGAAATAACGTAACATATTCTTTCTTGCACTGCTCATGTCATAGGTGGCCAGTTCAGGCAACAAAGTAATGCCGCCATTTTTTTCGACAAATCGTTTAAGTGTTTCAATACTACCGGCCGCATAATCAAAATGTTTTTCTCTTGACGCATCTTTCTGCAAAGCACAGAGATTCATCACCTGGCTGCGGAGGCAGTGACCCTCTTCCAGCAGCCACATACTATTGACATTAATATCAGCGGGCAAAATGTATTTTTTGTTAAAGATTTTTTCGGCGCGCGATACATAAGCTACAAACTCTTCATTAAATAAAAATTCCTCTTTCAGATCGGCGTGATTGAGCGGCGTGGCCATAATGCCGGCATCCAGGGTTCCATTCCTGAGTTGGCGAACAATATTTTCTGTAGTCATCTCATGAATGCTGAGACGCACATTCGGATAATTTTTAGTAAAGGCTTCAATAAATTCAGGTAATAAATAAGGCGCCAGCGTAGGTATCACCCCAAATTTAAGACTACCTGTAATGACACTTTTTTCCTGCTCAATAAGCTGGTGCATCATACCAGCTTCGGCTAATATCTTTTTGGCCTGTTCGATTACAACCTGGCCGGTTTCTGTCGTAGTAACGGGAGTGCTACGGATAAAAATCTGGGTATCCAGCTCTTCTTCCAGTTTCTGAACCTGCATACTGAGCGAAGGTTGGGTGATATGACATTCTTCCGCTGCTCTTGCGAAATGCTTCAATGTATCCAAGGCAACAACATATTCTAATTGAACTAAAGTCATGATAGGTTAAAACTATTGAAGTATAAATTTAATTGATTGTAGTTATATTCCAAATGTCATAATATTGTCGGCTGATATCAATCTCTTTTTACCCGGTCTGTATATGCAGGCGGGAAAGAGTGTTTGATTTTGGGCGGTTTGCAAAATGGCCGCAATTTCAGCCAAAAAGAGGCGATTTTGACTGAAATAGCGGTCATTTTGCAGCCATTGGAAATTCACATATAACGAAATAGTCAGCGCTAAGTATTCGCAACGCCTAAGTTTCCGTAACACCCAAGTATTCGCAACACCTAGGTTTAATAAACACAAAATTCACCATAGCAAATTCAAATTCAGTATAACAAAAAACTATTTACAATGGGAGACAACGACATCAGCAAATGCCCGTTTCATAACGGAAAACTAAAAGAAAATGTCGGCGGTGGCGGCACCAGGAACCGTGACTGGTGGCCTGACCAGTTAAAAATAAATATTCTGCGCCAGCACTCTTCATTATCAAATCCACTGGGTGAAGATTTCAATTATGCAGAAGCGTTCAAAAGCCTTGACCTGGAAGCAGTAAAAAAGGATCTTCATGCACTTATGACCGATTCACAAGACTGGTGGCCCGCAGATTTTGGCCACTATGGCCCCTTGTTTATCCGAATGGCATGGCATAGCTCAGGCACCTATCGTGTCAGTGATGGACGTGGTGGCGGAGGAACAGGTCAGCAACGATTTGCACCCCTCAACAGCTGGCCCGATAACGTGAGCCTTGATAAGGCACGCCGCCTGCTCTGGCCGATCAAACAAAAATATGGACGTAAATTATCATGGGCTGATCTCATGATCCTTGCCGGAAATATTGCGCTCGAATCAATGGGCTTTAAAACTTTCGGTTTTGCCGGCGGACGTGAAGATGCATGGGAACCACAGGAAGATGTTTATTGGGGATCCGAATCAACCTGGCTTGGCGGTGACATCCGCTATGCACATGGTTCTGAAGGAGTAGCCAAAGACGGAGCGGTTCTCGTATCAGATGATGATACTCACGGTGATATACATACGCGGAATCTTGAAAAACCACTTGCAGCCGTGCAAATGGGCCTGATATATGTTAACCCGGAAGGACCAGATGGCAATCCCGATCCGGTTCTTGCTGCAAAAGATATCCGTGATACTTTCGGCCGTATGGCAATGAATGATGAAGAGACCGTTGCGCTGATTGCCGGCGGACATAGCTTTGGTAAAACACATGGCGCGGCTCCTTCCACTAATGTGGCACACGAGCCCGAAGCCGCTGGAATCGAAGCCCAGGGTTTCGGTTGGAGTAATAGCTTTGGTTCAGGCAAAGGCGCTGACACTATTACCAGCGGACTTGAAGTTATCTGGACAAAAACACCGACTCAATGGAGCAACAACTTTTTTGAAAATCTTTTTGCCTTTGAATGGGAGCTGACTAAAAGTCCCGGCGGTGCACAACAATGGGTTGCAAAAAATGCAGACAATATTATTCCCGATGCATTTGACCCGGTAAAACGACATGCTCCCACGATGCTCACCACGGATATCGCGCTGCGACTCGATCCTGAATACGAAAAAATATCAAGACGATTCCTGGAAAACCCTGATCAGTTTGCTGACGCATTTGCAAGAGCCTGGTTTAAACTCACGCATCGTGATATGGGTCCACGTGCTCGTTATCTCGGTGCTGATGTGCCTGCTGAAGAACTGATCTGGCAGGATCCTATCCCGGCTGTGAACCATCCTTTAGTTGATGACAATGATATTGCATCTTTAAAAGCAAAATTGCTCAACGCTGGTCTCACGGTATCACAACTCGTATCAACAGCATGGGCATCGGCCTCAACTTTCCGCGGTTCTGATAAACGTGGTGGTGCAAATGGCGCCCGCATTCGTTTGGCGCCTCAAAAAGACTGGCATGTAAACAACCCTACACAATTATGGAAAGTATTGTCTGGCCTTGAAGGCATTAAGAAAGAGTTTAATACATCAGCAGCAGGTGGCAAGAAAATTTCACTCGCTGATCTGATTGTCCTGGCTGGTAATGCGGCTATTGAAAAAGCAGCTAAAGATGCAGGTCATAATATAACTGTTCCATTTAAGGCCGGACGCATGGATGCTTCACAGGAACAAACCGAAGTGGAATCTGTTGCATTCCTGGAACCAAGGGCAGATGGTTTCCGCAATTATCGCAAACCAAACGCAAGGGTATCAACAGAATCCTTGATGATCGATAAGGCCCAGTTGCTGACACTTACGGCTCCGGAATTAACGGTGCTGATTGGTGGTATGCGTGTATTGAATACAAATTTTGATGGTTCCGCTCATGGTGTGTTTACAGAAAGACCAGGTATACTTACCAACGACTTTTTTGTAAACCTTCTCTCCATGGGCACTGCATGGAAACAAGCTTCTGATGATAAGGAATTATACCAGGGTTATGATCGCGCAACTGAGCGACCAACCTGGACTGCCACCCGTGCAGACCTGGTCATTGGTTCAAATGCGGAACTGAGAGCTGTTGCCGAAGTATATGGAAGTGCAGATGGACAGAAAAAATTTGTAAATGACTTTGTTGCAGCCTGGACCAAGGTAATGAACCTTGATAGGTTTGACCTGGCATAGTCGCTGATGATTGGTAATAAAAGCTGATGATTGATAATAAAAAAGGTGGCAGAAATCTGTCACCTTTTTTTATTGCATCTTATATGGTACAATTGATTTAAACGTCTCACATTGTACAATTGATTTAGATAATAGATAAATAATTCAGAGGCACAATCACCATTGATTAATAAGTTTTAAAATATTGACTAATTAGTTTTAAAAATATAAAAACAATAATGGCTGGAATACTTCCGGTATCAGTAGCCCTCCCAAAGGCAGTTGCCACCTAAATCCGCAAGGCTTATAGCAATAAAATAATATAGCAAACAATGCTAAATACGGCATAATATGACAAACTGAATCCAGGAGCTTCTTTAAAATGAAAGAAAAGACAAACTGTAAAATGAAAGCAAAGACAAACCGGATAAATGATCATATTATAACTGTGAGGCGATTTAATATTTAGATAATATCAGCACGTCTCCAAAAGAGGAATATTTGCACCTCGGAAGCAACCTGCTTTCGAATGAAAATATTTAAACACATGTGCAGTATGCAAAGAGTAAAAATGGCGGGACTCACCTCGTTCCTACTGGTTTGTTTAGTTGTTGTTAACGCCCAGGATTCAACCAGGAAAAAGATCAGCCTTCCGGACATTCCCGGCTATGTTACTTTAAGATGCGATTTTCACATGCATACCGTATTCTCTGACGGGCATGTATGGCCGACATTTAGAGTGAACGAAGCGGTAAGAGACGAGCTGGATGCAATATCGCTCACCGAGCATATTGATTTTGAAGGGCAGCCGGATGATATCAAAAGAAATTATAATCGTTCGTTTGACCTGGCTACGGAAGCGGCAAAAAATAAAAACCTGTTGGTGATCCGTGGCGCGGAGATATCGCCGCGGGTACCGCCTTATCATAATAATGCCTTATTCCTGAAAGATGCGAATGTGATACCCAGCCCGTATATGAAGGACTGGAAGAAAAAGTTTGTGATGAAAGACAGTATCAAACATGATGAGCTGATGGCGCCCTTCCTCGAAGTAAAAAAGCAGGACGCATTTGTGTTTTACAATCACCCGGGTTATTCCTGGTGGGATAAAAAAGATACCAGCATATTTACCAGCTTTCATAAAGAGTTACTCGAAAAAGGAATTTTGGCCGGCGTAGAAGTAGCCAATTCAGGTAAATATAATATTATCGCTCACCGTCTTGCCATGCAATATAATCTCACCATGGTTAGCAACACAGACGAACATTATGACATGTTTGCAAGGTATTACGAAACGCACCGGCCCATGACACTCGTATTTGCAAAAACCAAGTCCGAAGCGGCTATTAAAGAAGCATTAAAGGCGCGCAGAACAGCGGTGTTTATCGACAACTACATCATTGCACGTCAACCCGAAGCTGAAGCTTTCTTTAAGTCATCTATACAACTTTCCGTTAAAAAGCAATTGCGAAACGGCGAACCAATACTTGTTGTTGATCTGCTTAACAAATCCTCTGTCCCGTATCAAATCAGGGCGACAGCGCAGTATAATATTGAAGAATTTCCACTTGGACAAACAACATTACAGCCAAATGTCAAAACAACGATCATACTAAAGGCTATCTGGAAATATCCAAAAGAAATACCCCTGGGAATTGAAGTATTTAATATCATCGTATCTCCGGAAGAGTCATTGAAAACAGAGTTTAATCTTGTTATTCCTCAATCCTGATTTCAAACAGTAGTACTTCAACTTGTAAAGCCCTTTAAGTACTACAACTTGTAGTCCATTTAGTTCTTCAACTTAAAATTTATACGCAATAGAAAACCGCAATGATCTTGGTGATTCTGTTTGCCAGTTATATGCGTTCAGGGATGGATACCATGAACCGCTATAAAGATATTCATCCAACACATTGAAAACATTTGCATTCACCCTGATCTTATCATTTTCCCAGAACAATCCTGCATCGAGCTTGAAATAATCTTCCAGCTCTTTGCTGGGATCGGGAGCCTTTTCCCAATAGGTTGCACGATCGCCTAAGTATGTTCCGCCGGCAGAAAAACCAAGGCCTTTCAAAGCACCACCCTGTATCTTATAACTCAACCATGCATTTGCAGTATGTTTCGCATAACCAGGAACGATATCTCCTTCCTTCACAGCTGTAACACCTTTCGCCACCTTAATCACCTTTGCTTCTGTGTAAGCATAGTTGGCAGTTAAATTCAATCCTTTTATTATAGTTCCGCGCAGATCAAACTCTAGTCCCTGGGCTCTTTTCTGTCCAAGTTCAATACTCAGGTTTGAAGTTGGCGGACTGTTGGGATCAGCTATAAGTTCATTGTTCTTAAGAATACGATAAGCAGCCAGGCTCGTAAACCATCTGCCTTCAAACCATTCTTTTTTAACTCCTAACTCCATGTTGTTACCAGTGATAGGCTGCACTTTTCCACCGCCAGCGAGTACCCCGGTCTGGGGAACAAAAGCCTGGTCGTACAGCGCATATAATGAAGTCGATTTATTCGCAGAAACACTCAGGCCAACCCGTGGTGTAAAATGTTTTGCTTTATCCGGTGAAGCACCCCAGGCTGATTGTTTCAGATCTGTGTATCTGCCAGCCAGCGTAAGTCTTACCATATTGTTGAAAAAGCCAAGTTCATCCTGTACATAAACACTGGTATAGGATTGGTCCATTAGCCCACCTGCTTTGATAGCTCTTTCTTCCAAAGGTGTATTGCGGTCAAATACAGGATAACCATTTACCGGAACTCCATAGTTGGGATTCTTTGGATCAAATTCAGCACCGGCAGTATCGAGATCATGATACTGACCCCAATCGGCCATGTAGTCTTTGTTTGCCATATCAACCCCGGCAAGGATGCGGTGACGGATAGCACCAGTAGTGATGTCTCCATTCACAAACACCTGCGCCATGGTCATCTTACTTTTTGCATCCCAGATACTAACATTGCGTATGAGACTGCCATCTGCATTCACTGATGTAGGCCATGAAGAAGACCCAACCTGGTTATAGATAAAATGTGAACCCCGTCCTGTAATCTTCCAGCCAGTTGCGAAATCATGCTGGATGCTGGCATAAAAACTATGATCGTTGATCTTTGTTCCAGGCAAACCACCAGGCAGATTTGTAAAATCAACCGGAAGTGATTTAAATCCATCTGGTGAAAACACATAGAATGAACCAACGTCGCTCATGTTGGCACGTTGATAATTATATTCAAATGTCAGTTTTGTTTTTGGATCGAGTTGATAGGAAACCACTGGCGCAATTACATATCGATCATTATATTCATTGACACGATGTGATTTTTTGTTTTGTGCAGCCAGGTTAAGCCGATACAATAAACGTCCGTCTTTGCTTAGTTTGCCATCAAGATCAAGCGTTGCTCTGTATAATCCATAGCTGCCTGCCGTGAATGAAACTTCTCCCTTTGTCTGGCCGGTTGGTTTTTTCGTTACCAAATTATAAAGTCCGCTCGGATCTCCATTTGATAACATAAATCCTGCAGGGCCTTTTACAAATTCAATCCTGTCTACAAAACTCATGTCCTCGGTGAGCGGACCCCAATAAGAACTCACAACATTAAATCCATTGCGAAATGCCTGTATCTGTGAACCACGAGCCGTAATATTGGTATACATATCGCCCCAATGTTCCAGCCTTGTGAGGCCGCTAACGTTGCGGATAAGTCCATCACTCATACTGATAACCTGCTGATCCTTTAAAACATCTTTTGTAACAACCTGGATATTTTGCGGAACCTCTAATATTGGCGTTTGAAGACGAAGACTGCTGGAGGGAGCTCTTTCGCTATATCGGCCGGAATAGGAAGTAACCACAACCAGCTCCAGTTCTTTGCCACTTTCATTTAGCATAAAATCAACTGTCTCTACCTGGTCGGCTTTTACTTCCACTGACTGTTCCTGGGTTTTCAACCCGGCAAACGAAGCCAGCAATGTATATGTTCCGGGGTTGATATTCTTAATCAGGTAATTGCCTTTTTTATCGACGATAGCGCCTTTGCGATTATCTTTCAAAGTGATATTTACTGCTTCACCGGGATGACCGTCCTGCGTTTTCACAGAACCTTTGATCGAACCCGTTTGAGCTATAGCTGTAATGCCAATAATTAGTAATAAAGGTGTAAAAATCTGTCTCATAGCAATAGTATACCCCATTTTCTTTTTGTATTTTCTGAAACGCGAAAGTATTATCATCCGTTTGCCAGGGCTATAGCTGTCGGGAAATTCATTGTCGAAAGAAGGAAATTCATCAGTTTCGGGAACTTTAGATCGCGGGCAGACCTGTACTCATTAGCGTCAACTTTGAACCTGCTTACTGAGGAGTAAATAAGATGGTAAGATGATGTTTATTGCACGCTATATATTGGTAGACCGCTACAAATGAGTAGACCGCTATAAATGGGTATCCCGCCACAAATGGGTAAAACGACTTTTCAATAATGACCGCTATTTCAGTCATTGCCTCCAGTGTTTGACTGAAATAGCGGTCATTTTAAAAATCACCAAAACAAAAGGCTCCCAGGCTCCAACGCCAGTAACTAAATCCGGCTTTTCGTTCAGTTTATCAAAATGTGGTTTGAGGTGTTTATGGGCAAGGTTTCTTAACAAATAAATTAAGAACACCCCATGACGATAAAGCTCTCCACAACCAGCCATTTTTAGATAGTTGTGGAGGGTTATAAAAAATTATATTCCTCCATAACTATACAATTTTGTTTGCTTGTGGAGGATTTATTACCATTCACCAGAATAACATAAGTCCTAATTTTGTTTTGCGGTTGAAATTACGCGCTATGTACTGCAGAATAAAACAAAGCCTGTTACTGGGGTTATTCATTGTCATGAATGAGGGTAAGGGATTTTGCCAGGCAGACTCAATGTCGAGACTTAAACCCGTATTCAGCATTGGAGCGGGTTTACAACACGGATTTTTTTTCGCACATTCACCCGAAGTTCAGAATACGAAAGGAGCAAAACCGACAGGCGCAGAACTGATATTTTCCTGGCAACGAAATGATCCCGCGATCTGGAATCTATGCAATTGTTATCCGCGCCAGGGATTTCTGATCAACTATTACAATTATGATACAGAAATTCTTGGATCAGCATTAACCTCGGCATTTTTTCTTGAGCCATCGTTCAGGATCAGCGAAAAATTTCATTTATCTTTTGAAGCTTCAGCTGGTTTGTCTTATCTGACTAATCCTTTCGACTCTGTACATAATCCCGGCAATCAATCTTACAGCACAAAATTGAGCGGATATTTATTGGTTGGTGGGGGAATCTGGTATAAGATAAATGGGCATTTCTGGCTGAATGGATCTTTAAACTATCAGCATATCTCCAATGGTGGATTTCGTCAACCCAATAAAGGAATCAACTGGCCTACAGTTGGTCTCGCCGTTAGTTATCAAAAAGAGGAGCGGAAATTTTATTCGGGCAAAAAAGAATTAAAGAAATATTGGAAGGATAATGGCCCCCGTTGGGATGTTGCTGTGTTTGGAATTGCAAAAAGAATAAGGGATGAGAATGGGAATAGTAAACGGCTTCCATTGATCGGGCTTTCAGGACAAGGTTCAAAGCAAATTGGTGCTATTCATGCATTAACAGCCGGGCTTGAATTGTTTTATGATGATGCCTTGAAAACCAAAATCGAAAACGATACACTACACGCAAGTGAAAATGTCAGCGCTATTAGATCCGGCATATTGATTGGCCACGAATTTCTTTTAGGCAAGTTTATTTTTAGTCAGCGCCTTGGTGTATACATAATCAATCCTACCGATTATTTTACGACAATCTATCATCGGTGGGGTATTCAATATCGCTTCAATAAACATTGGGGCGCAGGTTTTAATCTACAGGCTCATAAACATGTTGCGGACTTTATTGATCTAAGGATTGTTTATTCATTTCAGCGAATGGGAGACTGAAGTGTTTTGAGACTTGATGACTTTCCGGGATTTATTTATACAATGGTTGGTTTCATCTCACATCGGATTCAACAAAGGTTCTAATAGTCCAGGATCATCTGCATAAGCCCTTCCAACGATACTGCAGTCACACCTTCACCCATAGAGAAAGTATCAGTACCGGAATACACAACAAACCGTCTGTCAGCCTTTATATCATCACAGGCGATATAAAATCCCTTAGAAAGTGATGGAAGAGAATTTCTCTTAATTTCGATTGCCCATTTTTCTTTTCCAGAAAACTCCAGAACAAGATCTATTTCGGCTCCATCCTGCGTACGGTAAAAAAATGGTAGCACCCTTGAATCCACTACTGACATTATATTTTCAATTACAAAACCTTCCCAACTTCCACCAACCACAGGATGCCCGAGTATTGTATTGTAATCACCCAAATTTAAGAGTGCGTGTGTGAGGCCAGAATCTCTTATGTATACTTTTGGAGATCGAGCAAGTCGCTTACCAATATTGAATGTCCAGGGCTGAACCTTTCGTACCAATAAAAGGTCAATCATCAGGTCAATGTAACGCGAAATAGTTACCCCGGACACTTCGAGATTTCTTGCCAGTTGGGCGTTGTTGAGTAGCGTTCCCTGATTGTGCGCAAGCATGGTCCAAAGCCTGTCAAGTGTCACTGCAGGAATTCTTGGACCGAGTTGAGGTATATCTCTTTCCAGGTAAGTTTTGATAAAATCTTTTCGCCAATCCAGGCTATCCTCATCAGAACCAGCAAGCAGACTTTCAGGAAAGCCACCTCTAGCCCAAAGCGAGTTTTTATTTTCAGGAGCACTGGCAGTATATTCCAGCATGTCTATAGGAAACAACTCGCGATAAGCAATACGGCCAGCCAGGGATTCACCTGATTGTTGCAGGAGTGATAATGATGCAGAACCAAGGAGAAGAAATTGACCATTCTTTTTCCCGCGTCTGCGGCTTTTGTCAATGATGCCTCTTAAAGAAGCGAATAGTTCAGGCATTCGTTGCACTTCGTCAAGAATAATCAGTTTGTCTTTATTCTGGTCATAAAACGCTGTAAAGTCTTTTGCCTTTTCCAGGTCAAGGCGGTCTTCAAGGTCAAGGTAAACAGCCGGGATTGTCTCGGAAATGTCTAAAGCAAGCGTTGTTTTACCGATTTGACGTGGCCCTAACAACGCTACGCTGGGTGTCCTGGCGAGCGCACTGACGATTTGTGTATGGAGTCTTCGGGTTATCAACCCTGCAAATATAACATTAAATATTACATTTGCAGGGTTCAAAATCTTTTATTCTTATAGTCATTATTTAGCTCCTGGCAACATCACCCAAGCTGCTACTTTCCCGTTATCACAAATTGTTTTGTAATCAAAATATCCTTGCCGCTAACTCTGACAAAGTAGGATCCACTCGCAAGCGCATGCAATGGCACAATAACTATTTGGCCTGTATTGTTAGGCTGAAGACTTCGCTTTAAAACCATTTGGCCGACACTATTGTATATAATCATATCTACAGGTACAGGTGACCGGTAGCTTACCCAAATTAATGTCTTTGCAGGATTAGGAAATAATTTTAGGTAAAAATTTTCTAAAGTACCCCCCGAAATAACAGGTCCTGGACCTCGGATTGGATTTTTTATTTCGCAGATTGGATTACTGGCACAGAGTTCTGCTAACGCTGTTTCCAAACCAGTTATAGCTTTGAAAGCATCAATCTTACCATAGCCCGATATGTTGTTGGGAACCGGTCCGTTTACAGCAGTAAAGTCATCATTATAAGCCGAACTTTTTATCTTTTGAATAATCACATTCCTGGTAAGTGTTGAGTCGCTTTCCCAAATCAATGCCGCGATACCTGCAGCAATCGGGCTTGCTGCGCTGGTACCACTAAAAGACTGAAGGCTGGTATCGATGATAAACTGGTGACCCGTGTAGGTATCCATCCTGGACCTTGCAGCCAGCACATTTTCACCGGGGGCGATAATATCCGGTTTAACCCGGCCATCAAGTGTTGGCCCATGACTTGTGAAATAAGTTACCTGGCATGATGGAAAGGAACTCACTACTTCATTGTGAATATTACTCACATAGCATGAACGAATATTATAAGCACCTGTACTCAGTACAGTGAATGCATTAGACGGTATGCCCGTGGTATATTGATTGTCGGTAGACCGATATGTTGGATCATTGGGATAGGGATTGCGATCAAAAAAATAAATCGGGTGAAGATTGGCAAATGGATACCAGCCATGAACGGTTCCGATGCCTTTGAATATAAAACGGTAAAGATGGTCATCGAAAGGTATCCCGCCTGTTCCGGAACTATGCTCGAAAGTAGTTACGATCAGTTCATCATAGTCTTCATTGTAATGTGATGCTGAAAAAGTGATTGTTGAAGAAAGATGACTGGTTTTAGAATAGCTCTCGAATTGAACAGGCGCATTACTATCTATAATCGCAGCAATATTTACAAAAGGTGTCTGGTAAAATATTGAGTCGCGACTGATATTTGGATTGCCCACGTTCCCCAGTTTCGCTTCTGCGATACTGAATGAAAGGTTTGCACTGTGCTGCTTTGGAATAGTAAAATACATTGAAGCTTTATAAGCACAGCGGAAAAAACCAAAACTGGAGTCTTTATGGATAGGCATGCCACCCCAGTGTTTCCAGCTGTTCCCTGAATTGCCCGCAGAGACTGCAACCAGGATATCCGGCTTTTCTGAACAAAATTCATCAATTGCCCTCTCGACCATACTCTTTCCATCATGCGGGCCGCCATCAAGAACCCCGAGGCTGATATTAATCACGCATTTTTTATTGAGTGATCTGGCCCTGGAATAAATATATGCGATAGCGTCAATGAGCCGGTCAGATCTAAGAAGAGTATCAGCGAAAGCGGAAAGTGCCACTGAAACAATTGCTGCACCGGGCGCCGTGCCATTTTTACCGGCAGCCAGGCTGGTTACCGGGGTTCCATGTCCACCATAACCAAACAGCTTCTGCATGTTCAGTTCATTGATCCCCTTTTTATTGAAAAGATTCGCATAATGGTTGATAGAATCCTGTGTCCATACATGACCGTAACTATAACCAACCGGCGGATTTCCTCCCTGATCCATGTTCCAGAGTTCGGTCACCCTTGATTTGCCGTTAGAATCTAAAAAATCGGGATGAGAAATATCGAGTCCGTCGTCAATGACACCAATCAGCACATTCTTCCCGGTGAACCCTCGTGTTAATGGAGAATGGCCTTGAATAACCCGGTCGGCTGTAACGAGCCTCTTCATCGTGGTATCCAATTTAGTCAGCAACAGAGGCAATTCCATCCGCCGGATCGATTTTTCGGAAGCGAGGTTCCAAATTAGATTTATTGGTACATCAACAGTCATGATGTTTCCTGTCCTGGTGCGTAGGCGAACAATCTTTGGATTGAATGGAAGGCCGGTAGAACCTGGTTCAAGCTCGATAAACAGCGGGACATATGTAGTTCCGTGACGAGCTGTAATAAATCGTGGATCAGGCACATCTGCTGCCAGGAATGTTTTCAGGGAGGCGCTTAAGCGGGAAATCCCCGATGATTGGGCAATGGCATTCTGGACAACCAGCAGCCAAAAAATAGCGAGGGGCAGGTAGCGCAATTTGGGGGGAGTTTGTTGCCTGACAATGTTTTCGTCGGTATTGTTGCAAACAGATTGAAACTAGTTTCCATCAATGAAGATAAAATTAAGATTATAATAGGGTCTCATTGGAAATGTGGGCAGGCATTTAAATTATCCTCTTGGGGATTCAGACTATTGGGGAAGTTGAAAGTGGCTATTTTGTAAATAGTTCACTACTCGAGATCGCTGTCACCCGTTGAGTTTCCTTCCGCTTAAGTTATATGATAATCTAGAATGCCAAGCAAAGATTTCAATGTATGTTTTTCGACATCAACTTATCAACATGCAAAAAAAACGTTACCTTTTATGACTGCAAGCGATGACTACCAAGTTTATATAAAAATCTTATTCCTATGCCTTTTATTGATGACAAATATGGTGAAACAGCCCTCAGGGAATCGAAGCCGGCGCACATTTATGCTGTGTTAGTTGGAATCAATAACTACCCGGTTAAACCCCTTGGTGGTTGTATTAATGATGTGAATGCCGTTGAAGAGTATCTACAGAAAATGTATGGGACAAACAAAAATATAACGCTAAAGATTAAACGAATTACGGACGAGGATTCCATTAATCCTACAAGAGAAAATATTATTGCCGGTTTTGAACATTTCAACAACGCAGCTGAAAACGACACTTGCTTTTTTTACTATAGTGGTCATGGCTCCTGGTCACCCGCACCAAAAGAATTCTGGTCAGAGGTTGATATGCGCAGCGAATCATTTGTATGTATCGACAGCCGAGTACCGGGTGGAAAAGATCTGATGGATAAGGAAATGGGTTACCTGATCTGGAAAACGATGGCCGGTAAAAAACAAACACGGTTTATCGTAATTACAGATTGTTGCCATTGCGGTACTATAACTCGTGACTTGGAAGATAGTGGCATTACGGAACGCATGATGCCCTATGCGTCCGAAGCCGTCAGTTTTAAAGAATATCTCGGTTACGAATCGCGCGTTAACGGAATAAAATATTATAACCCGGAAAAAGATACTGTGACAGGTGAAATAAAAGCCACATTTCGTCAAGGCAACCATATTCATCTGGCTGCTTCCCGCGAAAATCAGACTGCAAAAGAACTCAATATTGATGGTGTGAAGCGGGGCGCCTTTACGTATTCTTTACTGAAAACATTACACTCTATCAATGGAAATATTTCTTATCAAGACTTGATTAAAAAAACGTTGCTTGTTTTAGAGAATCTAGTCTATGATCAACAACCCACTTTAAATCTTTACGAGAATGAAAAGACGGACTATACTAATGATTTTTTTCTAACACGGGCGAGCTATGAAAGAGAAATTCTAGAGAATAATTGGACGGAATTACCCGAATTAACTCAGTTGCCTGCTAGCAAGCGACCGTATGAGCTCGGCTTATACAGGAATAATATTGCCGGTTATTATAAAGAATCAAATTTTGAAAAACTTGATTTAAATGATGTTATTAATGACTTTAGGTATCTTGAAGATGAAGGTGGCGAATTGCACCAGCCTGCTTTCAGACTGTTTATCAAAAACACCAGCCAGGAGCCACTATGGGTCAGCAATGCATATCTCGGATTTGACAATAAAATATCGACAGACTTTTTTGAAATTATTGAGCGGCTAGCTCCGGGTAACAAAGCTTGGCTCACATTCGTCAATGAGGAATCACAGGAAGCCACCGTACTACTTAACATTGATGAAAAGTATGCCGAGTTGGGTTATAATGAAATCACGGAATATCTTAAGCTATTTATTTCAACACAGCCAATTGATCCTGACAAAGTAAAACAGGATGGCCTGGACATACCTGTTATGAAAACTAGATCAGGTGATTACCACAGCCCTTCGTCTATTGCTGCTAAAATTCCGGTAGGAGCCTTCAATTGGTACACGGAAACAATTGGATTCCGTATAATCCACCCCTCCCGGAAAAACAGACATTGAGCCAAGCAAAGCCACAACTTTACTATCAGTTACAATTGGTAGTCAAACGATGTATTGGTAACAATTAGGAGCATCACCGAACGCGTAGATGTAACCGGCTGGAAATATAGCGCAGAATTGGTTTAAGTATAGCAGACCGTATGAATTATTTCACCAACAAGGTTGTACTGGAGAAAATATCGACCATATGATCATTATTTTCCTTCCTGCCAAACTTTTGCTTGAGAATCAGGAGAATATTCAATTTGAATATGATGCCGATAATGTAGCATTTCTAAATGCATAATTGAGGTTTCCATTTGGGTTGATTTTTAGTAAAGGCTCTATCGAACATTTAAGTTGACTGGCATAAGATCAAAGTTTTAGATTTGTTAACTCCTTCGTCAATTTCGTCTCTAGATCTTTTATTGTTGTATAAGCCAAACATCGCTGGCCGCGTGTATCAAATGTGAGTTCTTTCGTATCCTTTACTAATAGGACCGTTTTTTTGTTTAGGCCCCAGGCATAACCTACTTCCAAATATACATTGGGATTTGCCGTAGTCAAGTCCGCTATTATTAAATCGGCAATTTGAATCCTTTCCTTAACAAACTCCATCACATCCCCAACAAAAGATTCAAGGTCTGCCCTTTCACATAAATAGCCACAAGATTTTACAGCTCCTTGAATTCCATAATGAAAACAGTCATCAAATTCAGAAGCGAAAGGCATAGCCACAAAAACACGCTTTTTATACACTGAATTGTCACCAGCGTTATTCAACACCTCAGACGAAGCCTCATCCAGTTGTTTTATCTCTTTACCATTATGCGAAATCGGGAACAAACTTTCGAGAACTATTCGAAGGCGTGTTACTCGTCCAAGTGATTGTTCCACAAAAATAATTTCTGAAAGACTCCTGGGTATATCTCCTTTATTGATACTTTCTAATATACCTCCTAGCTGACTTTCAAAGGCTTCGCATTCATCCAACCCATAGCCTGGTCCGTGAATTGTCATTAAAACAGTCTTAACTGACGGGTCTGAATCTCTTAAAGCAATTAGAGCGCTTTTTCCAAATTCTCGAATTTCCTTATACTGAAAATTCCTGAGATTCGCGACTCCCAGGAACATAACGCTGTTAGTGTTTGTGATTTTATAGCTATCGGTTAAAAAACTTTTTCCAATATCGGGAAGCTTGTTAGCAATTGGTTTTCCTAATCTTTCAAATTTAGTCACAACCTCTCGATCAAGACCATAAACTGCTTGTGCATACTTTAATACTAAAGTGTCAGCTTTTATTCTCAACGCGTCACCGTGTATAAGCGAAATATTTACACCTGATAAATTCATTTTGCTTGTACTCATAGTATAGCATTAGTAATTGAAATTGACCATTGGAGCTAGTTAAATATTATTAAGTTTATAAATCTCACTTATGTAAAATAAAAGCTGGAAGATACAAAAATCCAGAATCGGGATTCCCTAATAATATTGGCAAGCAAAAATGAAACACGACTATCTTTTCGCCCAACCATGGGAAACCATGGGAATCTTAGAAAATTTTCCATCCCCTCTGATTGTAAAATTTTCATCCTAGATTATGAACTTGCTACCCAACAATATTCCACCTATAACTGGGATTATAAACTTCGAAAAAACCAGTAAATTCGTTGTCAAATTTGGCTTCTGCTTCAAAATTATCCATTCCCCAAACAATGGTCATTTGAGTTAATTCCGGACCTACAATGTATTTACAATTAACTTGTTCTTTGGTTAAAAAATTTTTGTACACAAAGGTGTTTTTATCCTGGAAAGTAATAGTTTCATAATTATTCGCTTTTTTCCAAGTAGTATAAATGAGGAATTTTTGCAAATGATCTATAGACAATATCTTTCGAAATTGTTTCACAATTTCAGGAAAGTCGAAGCCGCCTGTGGTGCCTTTTGATCTTGAAAATTGTTGAACATCGTTTAGTATCTGGTTTAATAGCTGAATTTCAAGCCTATCTTTCTGAATTCCTATAGTTGACTGGTGCTTGATGCCAACCTTTTTCGCTATAGAATAGCGACGTTCTTTGTCATTTATAGTTTGTTCAATTACTAGCGAAAGCTCTTTAATAGACTTTTGAAGTTGCGACGGTTGCAATAAATGAGAGTACTGATATGTATAGTACTGATTTAAATCAAAGTATTGAGATGTGATGTCATCTTTAATTAGGATAAACTTTTTGTCTGATCGAAGTGCCCATCCTAACTCAAGAAATGTATTGGGATTTCCTGAGGACAAATCGCAAAGTACCAAATCTGCATCCTCAATTTTGTTCCAAATATTGTCCACAATTAATCGACTTTGCAAATCATCGTCGTCGCGCTGTACTTTAAAACCAGACTTTTCAAGCGCGGGGACAATCAACCCATCGTATACTTCAATCCAATGATTTGTATCATTAAGATATTTTTCGAGATCTCCCGGTTTGACTGTAAAAGGCATGATTACAAAACAAGCAGGTTGGTGTGAAACTACCGTACTTTCAATTACGCGGTAAGTTTTACCCGGAACTTTATTTACTCCCATTTTAATGATATTTTTCAATTATCTGATCGCTTTTGGACCCGAACTATCCATTGTGTCATTGCCAAAAGCGTTAATGAAAGTAACATTCGTAAAGACCTTCAGTACATTTGACTATCTAGCAATTTCTGAGAATGCTATAGTTAGGCTTATTAATTTGAAGTTAATACTTTTCAAGAAAAGGTGTCTGTTTCTCATCAGGGGTGTAAAGAGGTTTAACCTTAGGCCTCAGATATAATCCTCCACCGTTACCACTTTCAGGTATATATGGAATAACTTTATTAATTTACATTTGACTTGGCCTAGCAAATTCCCACCCTCGATAACTCATTACCAGGTACGACCTCCGATCACGACGGCAATATTTGAATAAATAAACCTGGAATTGAAATCAATAGTCTGCGCTGCTGAAACTCTAAAGCCTTTCATATGACCCAAAACCGCTCCATTCAACTAAATCACATTATAACCCCGCTTATACTGGCTGTTCTATTATCATCCTGTGCAGTCAGCGACACCGTCCTATCCCGCCATTATTCTGATCAGCCGGCCAAGGCCAAACAACTATCGCATGTGGGTAAAACGCATTGGTCATATTTCTGGGGATTGTTAAAGCAGGATGAATGGCCCGCGGGTTGCCAGGCCGGTAGTAACATGAGCAGGGTGAAAGTGAAAACGAATCCCGGCTTTATAATCATATCATTTCTTTCGCTTGGAATCGCCGTTCCTCAAAAACTGGAATGGGATTGTAGCCCGCCGGTCAGAAGTGATGGTGAGATCGGGAACTGAATTACTATCGATTGTGCGTTAGCGTTAGTTGCCCCTTAGCTCTTATACATGTTTTCCTTACTCAAAATAAATTCTCATCATCATGCCGACCTTACCAACGGGTGTGGAGCAATTTCATCCCGAAGAACCCTGGAGCAATGCACATCAGAATTTCACACATAAGTTTAAGCGGGGGGCTTCCTATGCACTTCGCGTGTTTTCTTCCCAATCTACCTTACCCGATTATAACGCAACAACTGCAAATATTCAGTTTTTAATTAAGCAGGCCATTGCCAACGGAACCACCTTACGCGCAATGGGTAATAACTGGTCGTTTTCAAAGGTTGCTGTCTGTAATGGTGGATTGATCAGCACAAAAGCACTCAATCTCCGGTTTCGCCTGGCGAATAGTTCTTTTGCGCCGGAATTTCTTGCATCAGGGAAAACCAAACAGGATGTTTTATTTGTGCAGTGCGGGATGACGATACTTGAACTTTCCGAATACCTGGAAACCATGTCAACTCCCCGCAGATGCCTTGTTGCCTGCGGTGGCAGCAATGGACAGTCGGTGGCAGGCGCTTCCTCAACCGGTACACATGGTGGTGCTTTACATACCGGTGCATTGCACGATGGCATCCTGGGCCTTCATATTGTGACAGGACCAGATACACATGTGTGGCTCGAACGATCTTCAAACCCGGTGGTATCGGATGAGTTTATAAACCGGCTCGGCGCAGTAAGAAAAACGGATGATGACCTGTTCAACGCAGCCTTAGTAAGCTTTGGAAGTTTCGGCGTAATTCACGGCATACTCCTCGAAACTGCACCATTGTTTTTGCTCGAAGAACACAGGTTCGATAATGTTGTAGTCAACGATGTATTGATCGCTGCAATACAATCACAGGATATAGCAGCACTTAAAACGATCATTCCAAACTGGCCGGAGGAAAGTGCTGAGCGCAGCTTGTATCACCTGGAACTCGCGATTAACCCGCATCAATTCGAGCACAACAATGCAGCTAAAGGTATTTATATCCGTACTTTTTATAAGATCCCCTGCCCCGACACTTATAAACCTGTGCACGACCCGGTTACAGGTGGTCTTACATATGCAGATGATACTATGGGCATTGTTTCTCAAATATTGGATAAGGTGGGATCAAACGTGAGTGCGTTGGTGATTAAACCACTGGTAAACGCACTTTTTAAATCTGCTTTACGTGCAGCTCAGCCAGCACCTAAGACCATGGGTGAAACGTTCAGGCACACACGATTTCGCGGACAGATTGCCAGCGCCGCTTTTGCGGTTGACTGCTCAAATGTATTTGCCGTTGTAGATATCATTTGTGCGCTTAATGAAAAAACGCCGCTTGCTGGTGGACTTGCTTTTCGCTTTGTAAAAGGAACAAAGGCCACGCTCGGTTTTACAAAGTTTCCCAAAACTTGTGTGATAGAAATGGATGGACTCGATGCAAAGGTGACAAGGGCTTTTTTTGAAAAGGTCTGGCTCACCCTGGAAGAAAAAAATATTCCTTATACACTTCACTGGGGTAAGATGAATTTTATTCTTAACGGCCCACGTGTAAGAAAGATGTATGGCGATGATAAAGTAAATGACTGGATAGAATCCCGGCACGAGCTACTTTCCGAACCTGCCAGGAAAGTATTTACCAATGATTTTATGGTTGAATGCGGGCTTGATATATGAAGTCAGGGCATTTAATTTAACTGCATTTCTGTTTTAGCTTACATTGACAGAATTATCTAAAGCTTTACATAATTCTGTCAACGTAAACAGTAACCCGGGATATCCCTTAGTAATAATTTTAATAACCGCGAGCGCATTCTGAACTATTTCTTTGGCAGTATTGGGTAAGGAGTATCATATCCCTTAACCGAATGCCACAAGATCAGGTTTAGCGTATCTTCATCCGCTTCATCGATAGCTAAATTCATTTCCATTGATTTTTCTGCCCAGTATTTTTGCTTGCCAGACAGGGTTGTCAATTTAGGATTCATCTCATCAAGCGGAATTAAATTAGGCAATACTTTATAGGGTGTAAAATCGGGTTCGCTTGTAAAACAATCCACCATTGGCGTTGCTATCAAATCAAACTGGCTCATGGGAGCAACCCCTAAAATCAGTTGAATAGTCCGCAGAATACTGTTCTGATTATAAAGTGTACTCACTACAGATTTTCTCTTCGTATATGGACTAATGCAAAATGATATTGTTCTTCTTCCGTCTACGTGATCAAGACCATTCTGCGCATCGTCCTCAATCACAAAGATCACCGTCTCCTTCCAGAATTTGCTCTTGCTTACGGCTTCAACTATTCTTCCGAGTGCCAGATCATTATCGGCTACCATAGCCCGCGGTGTTGGAAAATCTTCCTGCGTGGCTGATGTGTGGTCGTTTGGCAAAGACATGATCATGAAGTTGGGGAAGGAATCATTTTTTTCAAATGCATTAAGTTCCTTAATAAATTCCGTTGCTTTATACTGGTCGTTTATGGTGCGGGGAGAGCCGGTATAGGTAGGACACACATAGGGCCTTATGGTATGAAGTCTTGCGGACGCATGTATTTTTATTTTGCCTGTTCCCTCTTTATAATCCTTGTAAATGTCCATCCACGTCGCATTTTCAGGTGTCACTTTATCCTGTACGAATTCACCGTATGTCCGAAATTTAAGACCCGATTTTATCACATTATCCCAAATAAAGCCTGAGGATGCAAACACCAGGGGATCATCCCCGCTCCAGGGATAACTTCGTGCGAAATCCGGGAAGGCTTTTTCGAGGTAATCTGTTACATATCCCTGGCTGGTCCATTGATGCCCTTCAGCGCTTTTCACGCCATTGCAATACATATTATCCAGCAATACGAACTGCTCGGCAAGAGAATGGTGATTGGGAGAAATCTTCCTACCGAATTGACACAATGTGCTGTCTCCGTTACCCTGCGGCATGTCGCCAAGTACCTGGTCGTAGGTCCTGTTCTCTTTAACAATATAGATAACGTGCTTAAATACTGATTTCTCGCCTGGCCTGGTGGGAACAGGAACTAATTTTTCTTTTACCTGTTCAAGAGGAATGCTCCTTGCAATCCCGGGCAACCGCATATTCGTAGCGGCTTTAATAGTATAGGTTTCCAAAGTGCTTTTATCAGGCACGGTAATAAAAGAAACTGAACCCAGTTGATCAGTAACGCTGTGGCCGTTTGGCCTGTTGCCTGTCTGCCTGCTGCCAACACCCTTTGTATTAGCTACAATAAGTTCCCTTCCATTATCCGACAAAATAACCGCACTCGGATACCAGCCTGTCGGTATCAGTCCTTTGACCTTGCCGGTGGAAAGATCAATAACTGCTAACACATTATTACCGGCATTGGCCACATAAAGTGTTTTTCCATCAGCAGAAAGAGTTAAAGCATTTGGCGCGCTTCCAAAAGGCAGCTCCTGCATTGGTTTCGTGCTAATTGTTCTTATAACCTTATCGGATTTGGTATTAATTACAGAGACGAGGTCGCTGTTTGCATTAGCCACATATAATTCTGTACTGTCCTGTGAAAAGGTCATCCCGCTCGGATGCAGATTCACAGTCAGTTCCTTAATTACTTTATTAGTGACCAGGTCAATTACCGAAACTGTACCCGATGAAGCGATACCTGTTTTTTTATCAACAACAACCGGGCTTCCCGAAGAAAAACTTGTAAGGTCTTTCGAATTTGGTCGTCGGCCACCCCAGTTGGTAACATAAGCCTTGT
>NZ_DATHKG010000179.1:0-60780 GCF_035489435.1 Flavitalea sp. | reverse complement strand
AATTACGTTTTTAGGCAATCGATGCCCCGCCAGCGATAAAAGCAGGAAACCAAAAAATGGCAGGGCGGCGATGATTGCAAGCATAGTATAGATATATGAAGAAAGTTTATTGCTCCTTATTTATATAACCCTAATCTCAATTACAATGACTCAATTACTGAATCACTCAACTCATCATTCATAACTCATAACTCATCACTCTAATCCTTATCCCTTAGTTCCCTGATATCCTCCACGTCGAGTGTTTTATGCTGATGATTGATCTGCAGCACAAGCGCAAGGCCTACTGAAATTTCTGCAGCAGCCATCGCGAGGATAAAGAGAAACATAATCTGACCGTCAGGCTGATGCCATTGCGCTCCGGCCGCTACAAATGCCAACCCTGCAGCATTCAACATCACTTCAACCGAAATAAGCATAAAAACGATGTTTTTCCTTATCAACACACCAATCAGTCCCAGCACAAAAAGCAAGGCAGCTACCATCAGGACAGTATTGGCATTGAAGGAGTTCATAGTTTGAGTTTTATTTCGTCTTTATTTTCATTCAGACTTCCCATCTTTACTTCTTTCTCTTCCTCTAAAAAACGGTGAAGGTTCTTTTTCGTGTGTTTACCGATATGAGCCGCACCCACTACGCCTGCCATAAGCAGGAAACCCGCAAGCTCAACCGCAATGATATATTCCCCGTATAAAGAAAGAGATACATCCCTGGGGGCAACTACTCTTACATCCATTGCAATTTCACCCCTGCTTAATAAGAGTATAACCATTTCTACCAGTAACAACCCAACTAGTAAAGAAGGTAATAACCAGACTTTAGGCTTTAGCCAGATTTTTTCCTGGATTGCAGTGTCCTTGCCAAGGTTCAACATCATCACCACGAAAATGAACAGCACTATAATGGCTCCGGCATAAATAATAATTTCCAATACGGCTACGAATGGTGAGCCCAGTGATAAAAAGATCATAGCCACTGCCAGGAATGAAACCACGAGGTACAGCAGGGCATGGATTGGCTGGTAGCGCGTTAGTGCCAGTATAGTTGCCAGTATGGCCACAAAAGATGCTATATAAAATAGTTGAGACATTTTTATTGCAACGGAATGATTATGATAATTTGATAATGATTACGATAATTTGAATATGTGATATAATTATTGTGATATGATTATGACAACAAAATGATTATGATAATAAAATGACTGCTGTAGCTAATCGACTACGGTAACAGACTATGAATATCCACCGGTGGATCTTCACTGTCACCTTCGCCTTTGGTTTTAACACCTGCATCCATACCTGCTACTTTATAATAGTTATAACCCGGATATTTGCCCTCGCTGTTGATCAGTAAATCCTCCTTCTCAAATACCAGGTTTTGGCGGAGGTATTCACCCATCTCAAAATCCGGGATCAGTTGGATGGCATAGGTAGGACAAGCTTCTTCACAATACCCACAAAAAATGCATCTTGAAAAATTGATCCTGAAAAATTCGGGATATCTCCGGCCGTTCTCATCTTCAGTTGCCTGGAGAGCTATACAGTCTACCGGGCATGCAGCAGCGCAAAGGTAGCAGCCCACACATCGTTCACCTCCATCAGGATCTTTCGTCAGCACGATGCGGCCGCGCCAGCGTGGAGCGAGCCGGATTTTTTCTTCCGGGTATTGAATAGTTTCTGTTTTGTGAAACAAGTGTAAAAAAACCAACCACATAGTTCTCAGATTAGTCAGCATATCTTAATTTTTTCTTTTTATTTAATAGTGCTTCAACCTTATTGGTACTTCAATTTTATTCGTTGTTCAATTTTAATCGTCCTTCAACCTTATTCGTTCTTCAATCTTATTTGTCCTTCAACCTTATTGGTTTTTCAACCTTATTCGTTCTTCACCTCATTGGTCCTTCAGCCACAATGCGATTGCCCCGGTGATCAGGATGTTAGCAAGTACGAGTGGCAGCAATACCTTCCACCCATATTCCATAAGCTGATCATAGCGTGGTCTTGGAAGAGAAGCACGAAGTAAAATGAACAAACCAATGAACAGGACCGTTTTTAAAATAAACCAAACCAACGGAGGCAGGAATGCCGGGCCCAGCCATCCACCAAAAAACAGTGTTACAGTCATGGCAGAAATCAACGTGATACCGAGATATTCGCCAATAAAAAACATTCCGAATTTCATCCCGGAATATTCTGCATGATACCCAGCTATCAGTTCACTCTCCGCTTCAGGTATGTCAAAAGGAAGCCTGTGTGTTTCTGCAATCCCGGCGATAAAAAAAACAACAAAACCCACGGGCTGGGTAACAATGAACCACACATCCTTTTGAGCTTCTACTATCTTACCCATATTGAATGAGCCGGTAAGCATCACAACTCCCATCAATGACAATCCCATAAAAACTTCGTAGGCGATCATTTGCGAGGCACCACGCAATGCGCCCAGCAATGCATATTTATTGTTCGATGCCCAGCCGCCAAGAACGATGCTGTAAACACTTAATGATGACATGGCGAGGAAAAATAACAGGCCTATATTAAGATCGGCAATCACAATTCCTGGTGCAAAAGGAATAATCACAACACTCATCAGCACACTGCCAACTACTATGGCGGGTGCGAATATGAAAATCCATTTATCCGCGAAAGGCGGGATCCAGTCTTCCTTAAAAAAAAGTTTGAGCGTATCAGCCAATACAATCAAAATACCCAGAGGTCCGGCCCGGTTAGGTCCCAGCCTGTCCTGCCATAAAGCGAGAAGCCGGCGCTCCACCCAGATGAGGCCGGCAGCAACATTGAGCATGACGAACAAAACGCCCAATACGATCCATATGTGTTGCATTACGGTCATACTTTCATATTATATCTGTACTCTATTATTAAATCCATACTCTTATGTTAAATGCTTTTTCAAACTGACCCAACTCCCCCATTTCAAAGCCATTGTTTCCGATCTACCCGCCGGTGCCAGCACAATACCATCACTCAATCCTTCCTGTATTTTCACCGGAAGCAAAACTTCCTCCTGGTCTGTTTGCAGCCTGATTATAGAACCTTCGACAACCCCTAGCTGTGCTGCATCACGGAAAGACAGACCTATAGCTGGTATAGGAGCGAGTTCATTGATAGCCCTGGCAGTAGCACTTAATTCTTCCGATCCAAACACATGATACCGGGGCAGCAATAGCCACTTTTGCTCCCTCGCTGCATACGCTTCAGGTGAATCTATAAAATGTATGGTTTCGGCATTTTCCCTTTGCTCAAACAAACGTTTACCAGGATCTCCTCCTTTCAAACTGCCTCCCGGTTCGTTTTGATACCGGTTGACGGACTGTACTGAATTCCAGCCCGGTGACCAGAAAAAGGGAATCAAGGGAGAAGGTGGAATTCCCTGGTATCCTTCCATGGTGAAAGTCATTGGTGAATCTGCATCATTGCGGGGCTTGGGTTCGCTAACGGTAAGATTAGCCAGCATAGCAGTACGACCGCTATAGCGATGTGGCTCACGCGGAATCATCTCTCCATGTATTCTAAAATCACGGGAGGGAGCAGCACTGGAAATGCCTGCAAACTGGGGCATTGTCATTTCAAGATTAGCCAGCAACCCGTCCGGATGGTATTCAAGTCCGTTGCTGTTGGTGGTAATCAGCACGTTTAAATTCCATAGCCACTTCCAGCTCTCTTTGATATTTGGGTTTGCCGGGCTGTAAACCTGGTAAAAACGTTGGGCACGTCCTTCATTGTTAACCAGGGTTCCGTCTCCGTCGGCGAAAGTAGCGGCCGGCAAAAGCAAAGTTGCTCTTTCTGTTGTCTGGTTATTCAGGGAGTCCAGCACGATGATATTTTTGAAACTTCTGAAAAACTGATCTGCTTTTTTTGCCGGCATGAAACGGTAGAGATCATTTTCCATTACAACAAGCGTAAGATCGTGTTCAAATGATGACCTTTTTACAGCACCGTCAATGGAAGGTGCACGCATCATAGCCAGGCCCATACTGTTGCATTCAGGCATCACATAAGATATTCCTACTTCTCTTCCGTCCTTATTCAATGCAGTGGCAACAGCATAAGCTGACCTGATCAATGCTTCGTTGTAACAGGAAGCGCCGCTGATGATGACGGGATGCCTGGCGGCTTTTAAAGCTTCGGCAATCACGGCTGCGGTTTGTTCCGTTTTTTCGCTCAGTTTAGTTACCTCAGGCACAGAAGGGTCCAGCAGGTGTGCAATTGCAAAACCAAGCCTTGCTATATCATCAGGCGCAGCGTGTTGGTGGGTGCTGCTGATTTCATCTAAGGGTGAAGGGGCCACCGTTATGTTGGCCAGGAAGCCCTTATCATCCTGTATAAATTCCCTGATTGCGGAATCCTGCCAAACAGGCAAGCCTAGTTGTTGCGAAGCTTCACCGGCGGCGGTTTTCATTACCGACTGTCGGATTGCAAGCGCCATTACCGGGGCCGTGTTCCAAACATCCTCTCCCAAAACCAGGACTGCGTCAGCCAACTCTATTTCTTTAAGGGAAGCAGAATGAAGACTGCCTGATTGCAACACATCAATAATCTTTCTTTCCAGGTAAGCGAGTTCTTCTGTAACACCTTGGTAAAAGTTTTCTTTTCCTACCAGTTGCATCAGTGCAAAATTGCTTTCAACAGAGGCTCTTGGAGAACCAATTCCTATTAATTTTTGTGAAACGATAAGTTTCCTTAGTTCTTCCATCAAGGTTGCATCATCAACTGATTCCACTGCACGGGTGCGCACCAACGGACGAACAATCCTGTTTAAACTATTGACGAACTCATAACCAAACCTTCCACGATCGCATAAAAAATAACCGTTGACCGCTCCATTAAAACGGTTGACAATACTCCTGATGGTTCCGTAACGTTCACCTGCAATTGTATTACAACCGAGGCTGCAATGATGACAAACTGAAGGCGCTGTTGTAAGATCCCATTTACGTGTATAATGGTCCTTGAGCAATTTATCCGTGAACACTCCCGTTGGGCAAACCTCGGCAAGATTGCCGCTGAAAGGACTTTCCAATATGCCATCTTTCTCCCTTCCGAAATAAACATGATGATGCGCTGAAAATACATTGAGGTCGGTGCCACCGGCATAATCACGATAGAACCTTACACAACGGTAACATTGAATACAACGGTTCATTTCATGATTGATCAATGGCCCGAGATATTGATTTTGGAATGTGCGTTTTTTATATTGGAAACGCCGGTAACTATGACCGGTCATTACGGTCATGTCCTGGAGATGGCAGCTACCGCCTTCATCACATACAGGGCAATCATGAGGATGATTCGTCATGAGCCATTCTATAATCTGCGACCGGAAAGCAACAGCATCCATATCCGTGACAGACAGGAACATCCCGTCTTTTGCATTTTCCATACAACTCATCACCAGCTTGCCTTTGGTATCCTGTTCATCCTTATATACTTTGACTGCGCATTGCCGGCAGGCTCCAACACTACCCATAGCGGGATGCCAGCAGAAATAGGGCAGATCAAGTCCGAGACTGAGACAAGCCTCCAGCAGATTTTTGCCGGCTTTAACTACATAAGGAATCTTATCGATGTTGATGGTTGGCATACATTGTACGTTAATTGTACGTTAGTTATATGGGCATTTTTTATTTTTTATATGATTCTCAAAATCATCCCTGAAATATTTTAATGCGCTCTGCAATGGTTCCATTGCTCCGGGGGCCAAAGCACAAAAAGTGTTGCCGGGTCCAAGAAGTCTTGTATGCATATGCAACAGTTCCATATCTTCTTCACTTCCCTCACCGCGTTCTATGCTCATCAGTACCTTTTCAACCCATGGCAAACCTTCCCGGCATGGAGTACAAAAGCCGCAACTTTCCTGAGCAAAAAAACGCTGTAGGTTATGGACAAATCCTACCGGGCAGGTGGCATCATCGAGTACCACCAGGGTGCCTGTTCCCAAACGGCTGCCTGCAGATGCTACCGAAGTAAAATCCATTTTGATATCAAGATGTTCGGGAGTTAAAAAATCGGTTGATGCACCACCTGGCAAAACGCCTTTGAGATGGAGCCCATTCCACATGCCACCTGCATGATCTTCAATAAGCTCCCGCATGGTAACTCCCATTGGCAGTTCCCAGGCACCGGGTTTTTTCACTTTACCACTTACCCCGTAGATCTTAGTGCCACCACTGTCTTCACTAAGACTTAAACTCTTAAACCAGGCTGCACCTTTATTCACGATATGTGGAATACAACATAAGGTTTCCACATTGTTTACTATAGTTGGTTTTCCAAATAAACCGCTCACTTGTGGAAACGGAGGTTTCGCGCGGGGTGTAGCTCTTTTACCTTCCAGGGCATTCAGCAGGGCCGTCTCTTCGCCGCACATATACCTACCGACACCAGTGTGGAGATACATGTCAAGTTGATAACTGCTGCCATGTATATGCTGACCCAGGTAGCCGGCAGCATAGGCTTCGTCTATACATTTTCTGAGTATATGGGCAGCCTCCCGATAAGCCCAGCGAAGGAATATATATGACACAGTAGCCTGGATGGCATAAGCCGCAAGGATCATGCCTTCTATCAGCTGATGTGGATTGCCTTCAATCAATAACCTGTCTTTAAAAGTACCTGGCTCCATTTCATCCGCGTTGCAAATGAGATATTTGGGTCCACGTGTTTCGTTGCCCATCGGGACAAAGCTCCATTTCATACCCGTATTAAAACCAGCACCTCCGCGTCCTTTTAGATTACTGTCCTTTACCAGTTGTTGTAAATCGGCAGGAGACATCCCCTGCAGCACTTTGCGAACTGCAGCATAACCTCCCGTCTTTTCGTAACCTTTTAGGTCCAGTGGCGGATGGCCGGTTTTGATATTTTCTGTCAGTGGACGTTCCATAATTACTGAAGTCTTTAATTACTGAAGTCTTTAATCATTGAAGTCTTGGCGGTAACAAATAGCCGCTTTTAAAAACCCTTATCATTATTCATTATATGTGATCCTTAAATATGTGGTCCTTAACATTTTCATTTAATTGTGATCCTTAAATATGTGGTCCTTAACATTTTTCATTTATATGCCGACAACAGCTGATCCAGCATTTCAACTTTCACATCCCTGAACAAGTCCTCATCAACCATTAAGGCCGGTGCATGATCGCAGCATCCAAGACATGCATTGGGTAACAATGTAAACCGACCATCGGAACTGGTTTCACCGAACTTTATGCTGAGTTGTTCTTTAAGTGCTGCATACAATTTATCATAGCCCATTACATAACACGAAATGCTGTCGCACAATAGGATCACATGTCTGCCAACCGGTTTCCTAAAAATGAGATTATAAAAAGTAGCAACACTATCCACTTCGGCAGGGCTCATTTCCAGGTAGGCAGCAACAGCCTCCACACTCTCGTCACTGACCCAACCTCTATGCTGCTGAATAATTTTGAGGGCTTCAATAACCCCGGCCTTCTTATAAGGCAACAAGCTTATCTCATGATCTATCGCCTTTATTTCTTCTTCAGCCAACCTGCTTACCTTTGCTTTTATTTCGGTTTCCGTCATCATATCAATTAAACAGTTTCCTAAATGTTTGTAAACAAATACCCGTTATGAAAGAAATATCAGTTATGAAAGAATACCAGTTATAAAATCCCCGGCCTTACAACTCTTTCATAACTCATAATTCATAATTCATAATTCTCTTCACCTGTCTATATCCGCAAGTACAAAATCCACACTTCCCAGGATCGATAACAGATCTGCTACCGTGTATCCCTTACTGATATAAGGAACCATCTGCATATGCGGAAACGACGGTGTTCTTATTCTTACGCGGTATGCAGATGTACTGCCATCGCTCACCAGGTAATAACTATTGGCTCCCTTTGTTGCTTCTATACAACTCATTGCTTCACCGGCAGGGATTACCGGTCCCCAGCTCACGTTTAAAAAATGTGTGATCAGTGTTTCTATATCCTGCATCGTATGTTTCTTGATCGGCGGAGTAGTAAGCGGATGATCTGCCTTGTAATTTCCTGCAGGCATATTGTTCAGGCATTGTTCTACTATGCGCAGGCTTTGCCACATTTCCTCTACCCTCACAACAGAACGATCGAAACAATCGCCGTTCTGTGCGATCGGGATATCAAAATCAAATTTTTCATAACCGGAATAAGGACGTTTCTTACGGAAATCCCATTCCATTCCGCAGGCCCTGAGACCCGAACCGGTAACACCCCATTCAATGGCCTCTTCAAGTGTATAAACGCCAATGCCCTTTGTACGCGCTTTGAACAGGCTGTTCAGCAAAACCATCTTCTTGTATTCCCTTAATTTTTTTGGAAAGTAGTCGACAAAACTTTTTACCAATCCATCCCAGCCGCGGGGAAGATCCTGCGCGACGCCACCGATGCGAAACCAGTTGGGATGCATCCTGCCACCGCAGATAGCTTCGATTATATCGAATATTTTTTCGCGATCAGTAAACATGTAAAATACGGGTGATAATTGGCCGAGATCCTGCGCAAAGGTTCCAAACCAAACAAGGTGGCTGGCTATCCGGAATAATTCGCACAACATCACCCTGATCACTGTTGCACGTTCCGGCACTTCTATGCCTGCCAGCTTTTCTACTGCCAGCAAGTAAGCAAGATTATTCATGACCCCACCTAAATAATCCACGCGGTCCGTATAGGGAATATATGTGTGCCAGCTTTGGCGCTCACCCATTTTTTCAGCACCCCGATGATGGAATCCGATCTCAGGCACTGCATCGATGATATCCTCACCGTCCAGTTGTAATACGATTCTTAACACTCCGTGTGTACCCGGATGTTGAGGGCCGATATTCAGGAACATGAAGTCTGAATCCTCTCCTTCTCTTTCCATGCCCCATTCCTCCGGTTTAAATCTTAATGCTTCCTGCTCGCGATCCTGCTTTTCATCCCATAGTTCAAAGGGGCCCATTTCAGTTGCTCTTGCGGGGTGTTCCTTACGTAGTGGATGGCCTTGCCAGGTGAGGGGCATCAATAAACGCGTGAGATGTGGGTGTCCTTCGAAACGGATGCCAAACATATCGTATACTTCACGTTCGTACCAGTTGGCATTTTTATATACAGATGTAATAGAGGGAAGCGTGGGGAACTCTCCAAGCAGTGGGACTTTCAGGCGAATGAAATGATTCCTGTCAAAAGAAAAAAGATGATATACTACGGAAAAATCAACGGTGGGGAAATCTTTTTTGTGAGTTCTGTCGCGTTCGTCGATAGCACACAGATCATAAAGGAGGGAATAAGGTTTACGGATTTCTGTTTTCAGGTGCCGGATTATAGGCAGGCAGTCATTACCAGATATCCATAATGTGAGCAATTCATCAACGGTGTTTTGCTGCCTGAAGGCTGTTGCACCGAAGTTGAGTTGCAGATGCTCAAGTATGTTAGTGGCTTCATGCATATCGTTAGATCCACTTTATTAAACTTCATCCACTCCGCGAAAGGTAAGATTGTTCATTCTCTCCTCCCGTTTAGCCTCCTTCATGGAAATCATTTTTGGTTTAATGACTCCCTGTTCGCCAATCGTCCAGCTTAGTGGACGTGCCTCTTTACCTACTGCATCAGCCAATAACATCAGTCCCTGCATGAATGCGTCAGGTCTTGGCGGACACCCTGGCACATAAACATCGACAGGGAGGAATTTATCCACCCCCTGTACTACACTGTAGATATCATACATGCCGCCGCTGTTTGCACAGCTGCCCATGGAGATTACCCATCTTGGTTCCATCATTTGTTCATGTAGTCTTTTGATAATAGGTACCATTTTTATGAAAACAGTTCCTGCTATTACCATTACATCTGCTTCGCGCGGTGTGCCCCTGATCACTTCTGCTCCAAACCGGGCTACATCATACTTGCTTGTTATACTTGTAGCCATTTCAACAAAACAACAGCTTAAACCGAAATGGAAGGGCCACATGGAATTCTTTCGGCCCCAGGCCACGAGGCTTTGTACGGAGGTAAGCATTATACTCCTGCTGACTGCCTGTTCCATGCTGCCGGTGCCGGATATTCTTCCCGATATATCACCCGCTTTGTTTAACCACCAATCCATAGGTTTTAGCTTTTTACTGTTGCTTATGCTTACGAGCTTTTACTGTTGCCTGCTTATCAGCTTGCTGTTATTTGCTTACCAGTTTTTGCTTATCAGCTTTTACTTATCAGCTTATGTTTACTATTTTTTGTTTATCAACTTTTTTTTGTTAATCAGCTTTTTTGCATTTGCTTCATCTTATAAACTTTCATTATCTTTTTGACATCTGCTCCAATGTTAAGTGCGCCAATGCCCCACTCATAAACCAACACCACGGCCAGCTGACCAATGAACACGAGAATACCGATATACCCTGGCCAACCAAGTTCATAAAAGCCAATTGCCCATAACATGATAAATACGGCTTCTACATCAAAGACCACGAATAACATGGCGACTAAATAAAATTGCGCTGAAAACCGTATCCGTGCAGATCCGCTCTGTTCAATTCCACCTTCATATGGTTGGCCGGTGGCCCTGTCTTTGTGATGCTGTCCGAGGATATAGGATAATGAGAGAATAGCCACCAATAATATGCATACAATACCAGCATATAAAAGCATGGGCCATAATGGAACACTATCAAGGTTATTTTCAGGCATAGAAAAGCGGTTTCATTAATGCTTCAAACATCAACGATTAGTAATAAACCAACTTCTTAACAATTCAGGGCCTGACATAAACTTTGAACCTGCATGTTCAAACTGACATGTAACGATGTTCAACTGACGATGTAACGCTGAAGGCATTCAATAATGAAATCCTTCTGAGTGATGATATAGTTGACGATATCACCAATAGAAACGACTCCGACCAAACGGCCGTTGTCCATAACTGGTAAATGGCGGATGTATTTCCGCGACATCAGCTGCATGCATTCTTCAATCTTTGTGTCGGGAGTAACGAATGTGGGGCTTTCGGTCATAATGTCCTGCACCATTGTTTCTCTGGAAGAACGGCCTTTTAAGATAACTTTACGCGCATAATCACGTTCGGTAAAAATCCCATCCAGCTTTCCGTCTTTTTCCAACACGACAAGGGCGCCGACGTTGTTGTCTTCCAAAGTTTCGAGTGCTTCATATACAGAGCTTTCCGGACATATTGAATATACCAAATTCCCTTTTATCTGTAGTATATCGCGAACAGTATCCATGGCGCAATCTGTTTGAGAAAATAAATAGTGATGTTAAGTTAACCTATTTTTGAATAAAAAAAAAGATTATGCAAACAGGGGCTAACGCTGCCATTCAGTGATTAAAACGATAGCTTTTTTCATTTTTTTCTGTGGATTTTCGAAAAAAACCAGTTAATCTTATTCAAAGCATCAGAAAAAAGAACACTAAGTTGTTGATAACCGTTATATATAATCGCGAACGCATCGACGTTTAAGGTTTATAATATTGATCATCATAAAATAAAAATCCCTGTAAATAATTCATATCTGGCCCACCTGTGACAATTAAAGAATTTATATATCTTGGGTTCGCAGAAACAGCCAACCTTTCTTGAAATGATGCAGTCATTCACCATACAACCATATTCAGGTTTAAGCAGCCTTGTAAGTCACATACTGGTGATGGATCATCAAACAACTTATGGAGTTGTTACCCCTCTCCCATTTTATGCAGATGGGGTGCCAGGTATCGTTTTTCAACAGTCTTCCGGCAATATGTATCTCAACGATAAAAACAGGAAATTGTCTTCACTGTTTTTATATGGTCAAACTATCAGACCAATCACGCTTTTGCCTTACGGAAGTTTTCGCATGATCATTTTTCTCTTATATCCATCTGCTATCAGCCGCCTTTTCGGCATCAGATCAAATGAGGTAACCGATGATTGTGTTGATCTGCGACTACTGCCAAGTGCAAATCTTCTTTCAGATTACCAGGCATTGACAGAAACCACGGAAAGTCATATGCAGATAGATATAATCAGTCGTTACCTGATAGCTATTTCTAATGCGATTCAGGTAAGCGCAGATAATATTGTTCACTACGCTCTGGAACACATCATCGCTTCAAAAGGACTAACTTCATTACCGGAGCTGAGAAAGCGTTTACACATCACTGAGAGAACATTTGAAAGAAAGTTTGAGCAATATGTCGGTGTGAGCCCGAGACTGTTTTCCCGGATTTGCCAGTTTAAATCAACGATGCATCAACTCGATCAGCAAAACTTTAATAAGTTGTCTGATGTTGCCTACCATAACGGTTTTGCCGACCAATCTCATTTCATCAGGAGTTTCAGGCAATTTTCCGGGCTGAGCCCCCTACAATACGTAAGAAAACAGTGGTGAGTTGTGAGTGGTGAGTTGAGTTATGAATGATAAGTGACTTTGAGATTGTCGGTTTCATTCTATTTCCACTTTTCCCCGGGAAATAATTTTGTTGTAAAATTTACAACATATGAAACTTATCATTTTCGGATCGACAGGAACCATCGGACAACTATTAGTACAAAAGGCACTTGAATTGGATCATGAAGTGACTGCTTTTGCAAGAAACAGCGAAAAACTGGCGCAAATAAAAAACAGTCGACTCACGATTTGCGAAGGAGACGTAATGCAGGCAGGCAAGGTAGCTAAGGCAATAGAAGGGCAGGATGTGGTATTGTGTGCACTTGGAGCCGGGAGGAAAGGATCAGTCAGGTCAACCGGGACAAAACACATTATTGAAGGCATGGAAAAAAACGATGTGAAACGTTTAATTTGCCAGACAACTTTAGGCAATGGAGACAGCAAGGGCAATCTTAATTTCTTCTGGAAGTATATAATGTTTGGCTGGTTTCTTAAGGATGCCTACCTGGACCATGAGCAACAGGAAAATCATATCCTCAATTCAAAGCTTGACTGGACAATAGTGAGACCTGCGGCATTTACTGATGGCAAGATAACCGGGCTATACAAACATGGCTTTGGACCAGAAGATAAAAAAATAAAACTGAAGATTTCAAGAGCGGACGTTGCGCTATTTATGTTGATGCAGGTTACTGATAGTCGTTATGTTCGAAAAACACCAGGACTTTCCTATTGAGAGAAATTTTGGTAGTGTCTCAGCTTTAAAATTTCTTTTTTCTGGACGCTTGACGATAAAGCAAAGCTTTTGTACACCTGACCCGGCACACATTTCTACTAGTCAGGTAGAACGTCAAAACCTATCGGTTTATATTCGTGAAAGCTCCATGCAAACTGTTACCGTGAACATAGCTGTCCAGGATTATCCCATCACGTTCATCAACTGTCCAGTGTCCTTTAGCTGTATCGACAGGCTTTAGTAAATAGGGCCGATTGTCTTTTCCCTGATCTCCATAGATAATTTGCCAGGTGTATTGTCCGGATGTATCAGCTGGCCGCGCAATTAACCGCATGAGAAATTCCTGGACCGGTTTACCGGCTACCATCCATTGCAATTTGCCTTGCCAGTCCCCGATAAAATTTTGTGGAAAGCCCATTTTGGCCAGGGAAGAATTTTGAAGACCGGAATCAGAATCCGCTGATTGCTGACCCTGTGCGAAGACTATAAAAAAGCTAAGGATAAACAACAGAAAAAATCTCATCATAAAATGCTTAAATTAATGCAAAATACTGCTAATGAGAATAACTTTTGCCTTGCTACTGTTTTTTACAGGCTATCAATCCATTGCTCAGAATAACCTCGGTAACCCGGATACAAACAAAATCCGTGTAATAGTTTTTGGCGCCCATCCCGACGACTGCGATATCACAACCGGAGGGTTGGCTGCACTATATGTTTCAATGGGACATGCGGTGAAATTTGTTTCTTTGACCAATGGTGATAAAGGCCATCAGACAATGGGAGGTAAGCCGCTGGCCAGCCGCAGGCTGAAAGAAACAAAGGAGGTCGCGAGGCGGCTTGGTGTTGAATATGATGTATTGGATAATCACGATGGGGAACTAATGCCAACCCTTGAAAACCGTCTTGCCGTGATCAAAAAAATCAGGGAATGGCAGGCCGATATTGTAATTGCTCCTCGTCCAAATGATTATCATCCCGACCATAGGTATACCGGTGTTCTTGTACAGGATGCAGCTTACCTGGTTATTGTACCAAATGTTTTACCGGGGGTTCAACCTTTAAAAAATAACCCGCTGTTTTTATATGTCAGTGACAGGTTCCAGCGTCCCAATCCTTTCAGACCGGATATTGCGGTAGACATATCAACGGTTATTGATAAAAAGATTGATGCACTGGATGCTCATGTGTCCCAATTTTATGAGTGGCTACCCTGGACAGAGCATGACAAATCAGTTCCCGGCGATTCGACCGCCCGGAAAAAATGGCTTACAGAAAAACGAGGTTCAAGAAACAATGTATCACCCGCAGTATTAACGTTATTGGAGAAATGGTATGGCAAAGATCAGGCTGCAAAAGTTCAGTTTGCCGAAGCCTTTGAAATTTGCGAATATGGAAAAAATCCCGGTACTGAAGAAATTCGCCGGTTGTTCCCAATGCTTAGAGAAGCTCGTTAACAAGTATATATCGGTGGATTACCTGCAAAAGACTTCAATTCGTCAACCCGAAGGTCCTGGTGATAACCAAGGAGGCTTTGCTAATCTTTGAACCGATACATTTAGTATGTTATATCATTCCCTGATGCTTCAGTTCCGCCATGCAACAATTTGATATTCGCCATGTCTATTTGTAAATGTGGAACGATCGGGCAATCGATCTGAACCTAAGGCTCAAATTATTTCTGTCAACCTTAGAACAATGTTTAAAACCAGCTTCAGGATATTATGGCGAAACATCATGAAAGATCGCCAGTTTACAATGCTGAATTTATTTGGTTTGTCTACGGGCCTTGCCTGCACGATGTTGATTTACCTGTGGGTAAACGACGAACTGCAGGTTGACAAGTTTAATGAAAAGGATAAGCAGCTTTTTCAGATTATGATGAATATGGAAACGCCCAACGGTATCGAAACCGGCGAGCAATCGCCCGGCCTCCTGGCCCAGGCATTAACCAAAGAGCTTCCTGAAGTGGAATATGCCACTTCTGTTATCACGGTTTCCTGGGCTGATAAAACAGGTATCCTTACTTACCAGGGAAATCATATTACAGCTACCAATCAATTCGCTGGCAAAGATTATTTTAACATCTTTTCGTATCATTTTATAGATGGTAATAAAACCACCCCTTTGTCAGATAAATCTTCCATTGTTATATCCCGGGAGCTGGCGATGAAAATATTCAAGACAACTCAAAATGTTGTAGGAAAAAGTATTGAATGGAACCAAAAAGAATATAGCGGGGTTTACCGCATTTCAGGTATTTTTGAAAATCCACCTGTCAATGCTACTATACAATTTGATATTGCTTTCCAATATGAACTCTTCCTCGATAAAAATCCAAACCTTCAAAAATGGAGCAACAACCAACCAGCCACTTATGTTATTCTAAAACCAGGTACTGATATTAATCAGTTCAATGATAAAATTGCCGGCTTCATTAAAACCAGGCACGACAAATCGAAAGCAACTCTTTTCGCACAAAAGTTTTCAGACAGATACCTGCAAAGTCATTATGAAAATGGATTACCAAATGGTGGCAGAATTGACTATGTAAACTTATTTTCAATTACAGCCATTTTCATCCTGCTCATTGCCTGCATCAATTTTATGAACCTGTCTACCGCAAAGGCAATACGCAGGATCAGGGAAGCGGGCATAAAGAAAATACTTGGTGCTCAACGTTCGACACTTATTGCACAAACTCTTGGTGAGTCCCTGCTCCTGGCTTTTCTATCAACCATAATTGCGATCGGATTCGTTTTCCTTTTGTTGCCGCAGTTTAATCTCATTACAGGTAAACAGCTGAGCATCCCATTCAATCTTAACTTTATCCTGACTATACTGAGTATCACGGTGATTGCCCGACTGGATGCCCTTTATAAAAAAGATAATAATGGACTACCATTTGAATACAGGTTCCTTGATGAAGATTACCAGGGACTCTATGCTTCAGAAAAAAAGGTAGCTACCCTATCAAAATATTTTGCAGGGTTAGCCATCATCATATCTTGCCTGGGACTTTTTGGATTGGCTGCGTTTACTGCCCAAAAAAGACAGAAAGAAATTGGTATCCGTAAAGTGGTTGGGGCTTCGACGAATAATGTTATGATACTGCTATCAAAAGACTTTCTGAAACTGGTATTGATAAGTATTCTGATTGCATTTCCAATATCCTTGTGGGCGATGTATCAATGGTTACATGGATTTGCTTACCGCGTTGACCTCGGTATAGATATATTTGTGATTGCAGCCATTTCAACAATACTTATCACAATGTTATCTATCGGTTTCCAATCATTAAAAGCTGCTGTTACAAACCCAATAAAAAGTTTAAGATCTGAATAAGAACCCAGGGAGCTTTTGAATGTGTTTTCCTGGAGCTTTTTGAAATTGTTTTTTAGTTAGAATCTGTTGCTATATCAATACTTACAAAATAGCTTTGATCAGGTCGGCTCCTTTTTCGCCAATCATTATACAGGCCGCATTCGTATTGCCGGAAATAATTGTTGGCATAATGGAAGCATCAATCACACGCAAACTATCAACACCATGCACTTGTAGTCTTTCATTGACCACAGCCATCGGATCTGCACCCATTTTACAGGTACCAACCGGGTGATATAAAGTTTCGAGGCTTTTCCGAAGGTGAATCATTAAAGCTTCATCTGTTGCATCACGCGAGGGATGATTTATTCCCGCTGGAGAAATGGATCTGAATGCTTTTGCATCGACTAATTTCATTGCTATTTTCAAGCCGGCCAATAATGTTGTCCTGTCTTTTTCTTCCTGCAAAAAATTTGGTTCTATCACAGGAGGTCCGAAAGGATCACCGGATCGGATAGTGACCTCTCCCCTGCTTTGCGGATGAAGAAGAATAGCCATAACTCCAAAGCCATTTGTTGTGGGAAAGGTGTTGATGCTGTAAATGTCAGTCTGGTAATTGTCTCCTATATGAAAGGGGATAAAATGAAACTGGATATCAGGCGTTTTCAGACCCGGGTTTGTCTTTATAAATGTAGTGGTTTCAACAGGCGAATTGCATAGTGGACCTTTGTTTAAGAGAAGGTAATTCAACAGTCCTTTGATTCTGTTTATTGGTTTCAACTCATTGTTAGAAGTGGCAATTTCACTAAGGTTACCTGCACCCGTCCATATATGATCCTGTAAATTTTTACCGACGCCCGGTAAAGATAGTTTCATGTCTATACCTGCATGTTTCAGGATGGAATAGTCGCCAATACCGGAAAACAATAGCAGTTGAGGTGATTTTATAGCTCCGGCCGAAACAATAACCTCTTTTTTGCAGTACATATTTTCGGTAGTTGCCTTTCCGGTTATCAACTCTACCCCCGAAGCTTTATCCTGCTTTATGATGATCCGCTTTACCAAAACATTTGTACGTACAGTCAGATTGCTACGATGCATTACAGGTTTTAAAAAAGCAGTATTGGTACTTTGTCGCCGGTTATTTTTTATGGTATATTGCAATAAGCTAGTACCCAGTTGAGTGGTGCCATTGTAATCTTCCGTTATGGGAATTCCATTCTCAACACAGGCCTCGATAAATATCTTACTTAAAGGAGAAGGATATTTTGCAAAGCCAATACTAAGTGACCCACTTTTGCTATGATAGGGTTCATCAAATGATTCATTGTTCTCTGATTTTTTGAAATAAGGCAAAACCTCCGGGTAACTCCAGCCCTTGTTGCCAAGTTCCGCCCACTGATTATAATCTTCGGGATTGCCCCTTACATAAGCCATAGCATTGGTAGTGCTGCAACCACCTAAAACTTTGCCGCGGGGAATAAACAATCTGCGGTCATCAACATAACGCTGTGGTTCCGTCCAGAATGCCCAATCTACTGAGGAATTGTGCAAGGTGCCATATGCTCCGGGTATTTCCGTTTTTAAACTACCCTTACCGCCCGCCTCCAGCAATAATACTGAACACGAGGGATCTTCAGATAACCGGTTAGCTAACACACAACCGGCAGAACCTGCCCCTACGATTATATAATCATAAAGCATAAGCGATATATGCTGATCTGTTCATCAAACCTGCATTACTAATAAAGCTACAGCTTATGTTTTTTATCCCACCGCTATTTACGAAGCAGGTTTGAAAAAAAACTTCCTATAAGACTTTATTGAGCTGCTACCAGTTTAAGAACTTTGCCAGTGGTACCTGAAGGACCTGCGATGCTCGACGCCAACACATAAATTTCTCCGCCAGAGTCCTGTCCAAAACCTTTTACATACAGCTGGAGATTGTCCGGGAAACTTTTAAGTGCGATCTTATCGTAAGTCCAGAGACCAGTGCCCGTTGAAGGTGTGCTAACATAAACTTCGCCCTGGGGCTGAGTGCCGGCAGATGAATAATTTCCAAACACATACTTGCCTTTAAGCTCCGGAAGAACATTGCCACGATAAACGTAACCGGCCACTATCACAACAAAATTACCTCCGCCCGGGTTTGCAAAGTTTTTTGTTTCAATCACGGGATCAATCAATGGATTACCAGCCGCATCCACACCTGGGCAGGTAGTCAATTCTATTTTTTCGTTGGCGGCGTTAAAACAATGAGTGCCTTCTTTCACATTCCAACCATAATTGCCACCCTTGGTTACCAGATCAATTTCTTCGTATAGATTCTGACCCGCGTCGCCCAACAGCAAGCTACCCGTACCACCCATATCAAAAGAGAACCGATAAGGATTACGTAATCCATATGCCCAAACTTCATCTAATCCGGCCTTGCCAACAAAAGGATTGTCAGCCGGGATAGCGTAATTTTTTCCGGCCCCGGATGAGTTTACATCAATTCTTAAGACATTGCCCATCAGGTTTTGATCGTTGTCTTGTGCGTTCCCGCCTGCATTCGCAGCGTACCAGTCTTCAACATGACCAGGTCCCAGGTCATTTTTATTGCCACCATCACCAATGGAGATATATAGAAATCCATCCGGGCCAAACGCAATGGTCCCACCATTGTGATTACCCTGTGGATGAGGTTCCTGCAATAGTTTCCTTTCACTGGCGGGATCCGCTATGTTTGGATCAGCCGAAACTTTGAATTCAGATATAACGGTTGTGTTATTCCACCTTTTCGGGAGACCGGTATTGCCTGCATCCGTTGTTGGTCCTCCATCAGGAGGCGGAGCCGTATAACACAAATAAAATTTTCCATTGCTTTTGTAGTTCGGATGAAAAGCAAGTCCTAAAAGTCCCCTTTCATCGTAATTTGGGTTGAGAGTCACCATTTTACTTGCAACATCAATAAAAGGCTGAGCTAATTTTTGTCCCTTGTCGTCTATAATCCAGATCTTTCCAACCTGGTCTACTACAAACAATCGTTTAGTGTCATCTGAAGGCTGGGCAAGAGTAATAGGTGAAACCAGGTCTGAAACTACAACTCCCAGGTCTGGTGTTACTTTCATTGGAGGATCATCATCTTTCTTACAACCCAAAAAAGATAAGAAGAGCAGCAAAACAAATAACATTAACTGCGGACGGAGGCCCCTGTTCAAATTGGATTTTTTGAATACTTGCATACAATAATTTTTGAGGTAAAAATGAAAGCAGTTTTAGCCGTTGCTCAAAGATTACGGATGTATACAAGTTGATACGTAAGAAATACAAAAGGGTTGTTTATTGTAACAATGTGTTTTTTTTACAATCAGTCTCCTTTATGCGATAACAAAAAAGCGGATATATCTGAAAGATCCTGTTTACTTAGTTTCATATATTCAGGTGAAGGCATCAGGCTATTTTTAAGCGATTGTTTTGTGAGGATTTCCTTCTCATCAATCATAAATTGTCTGCCATATACATCAAGAGCAGTTATTACGGCCCCGTTTGACAGTAGTATGCCATAAACGATGCCACCATTTTTTGTAGTGACCAGGTAAGTTTCAGACCCAAATGCAATTCCTTCATCAGGTTCAACAATGGCTTCAAGCAAACCCGCCTGATCAAATTTATTTTGAATACTGGTTAATACCGGGCCGGTCTCGCCACCCATTGAACCTACTTTGTGACAAACCAGGCAATTACTGAGAACAAGACTTTTACCTTTTATTTCATCTGCTTTTAATGAGGTTATGGTCTTAAAATCATAGGCTGAAGTATCCTGGGGCAGAAAAAAATGAGCGGCTAACGATTTCAGATATTTTTCTTCTTCGTTCATCACCTGGCTTGATAATAATTTGATGATGCTGTCAGGTATTTTTTTTGTTGCAGCCAAATGAACGAGGTGCAGTTTGCCCGGCCTCGATTTTGTAAGTTCAGTTGCGGCTTTTATTCGCGATGACAAATTAAGCGTCGTATCTGCAGCTTTCAACCGAAGCGCCAGCAATCCAGGTTGAGGGTCTGGCATTGCCTCAGGGGGTGATTTCCAGTCTTTAAGGTAAGGACGCCAGACATTTGATTTACGAAATTGCAGCCAGTATTTTGCTTTAACAACCAGGCTTTTGTTGTCACTGAGTTCAACCTGTCTCATAATATCAGCGGCTTCAGCAGTAGGTATAAAAGCTAAAGCCGTTATGGCCTGGCTCTTTAATGATGCATTTACAGCCGGATCATTGATCAGTTTGCCTAATGGCTTCGCTGCTGCTGAGGGATGAAATTCCCAGATGAGATTTAGTAACCCGGGTGACCAGGATACAGGGTCCGGATCACCAAGATGTTTCATTAATACCGGGTAAAAGGCATCGGTCTTGCCTTCCATGGCGATGCCAATTGCGTTAAGATACCAACGATCTTTTCCATCGTAACCATCAACCAGGTTTAACATAATATCCTGCGAAGATTTGACCGGCGTGTTGCGCAGGGAAATGGCTACACTCCTTCTTACACCCGGATCAGGATCAGTAGCCAACATCGACGCATAAGCCGGAACAACGGATTTTTGATGTTGGCTGATGCTTCGATAAGCGCAGATACGGATTTGCGGATCTTTATCCTTTAAGAGGGTTTCCGCAATTGTGAGCCCTTCTTTGCCCATTGTTGCGATCAGCCAGATTAACCTGGCTTTATGATAGGGATTTGCTACAGCCAGATTTTTTTTCAACAGAGGCAATGCATTTTCGCCCTGCAATTTCAAAAGTTCGTAAGCCAGGTTGCGAACATTGACTGCCGGGTTGAATAAGAGCCTGATTAAACCTTCAACAGAGGTTGTATCTATAGCGGGTGAAACAAGTTTTTTATTTTTTGGTGTAATACGATATATACGGCCGAAACCTTTTAAATCATTCATCTGGTGACCGCCAACTATCGGATCGTACCAGTCAGCAACATAAATGGCACCATCTGTTCCTATGGTTACATCACTTGGCCTGAACCATTTGGTGGTATCTTCTGCTAACTTATGCCAGATATAGTTTTTATTATCTGCATCAACCGATGCAATAAAATTTATTCTTTCGTCCAGGTTAAAACCTGCACCAACTCTTTTGGGTTTATATCCGAATATGATGTTCCGACCGGCATCGGCACTTAGCAAGGTGCCGCGGTACTTAGAACCCAGTTCATCTCCTTCAATCATGGTTATACCAGTTGGCGAACCCGAACCATAAATATCTCCTACAGGCATAACTCCCGGATCTTCCTGGTGCCAGTGTGCCTGTGTTATAGATTGCCCGGCTCTCCTGTCGGCCTGCCAGGTACGCTCGCCGGTCTTTGCAAAAAAGCCAGCATTGCCTCCTTCCACTATAAAACTGGTGCGACAGGCAGCTTTTTCATCATCATTATCATTCTGCCAGAAATCACCGAATGAATCCATCATTACTTCATAAGAATTGCGGAAATTATGAGCCACTACTTCGAGACCAGTACCATCCGGATTAATCCTGAACACCAGCCCCCCGGTCCAGATCTTTCCATCATCACTTTCCATTGCCGGTTTATTCTGTTTCGCATAAGGTGAGCCATAGTTATAAACACTGCCGGAATTTAATTTCCAACCTGTTTTATCAGTAACCAAATGTGGCCCGGCATTGCCTGCGTTAAAATATAATTTACCATCCGCACCCAACATACCAGCATGTAAACCATGGTCATGGTCACGTCCGCCAAAACCTGTTAGTAACACCTGCTTTTGATCCGGTTTATCATCACCGTTAGTATCAGTATAAATGATGATTGATGGGGAGCAGCTTACAATAACCTTATTACCACTTATTGCAATACCCAGCGGCGAACGCAATTCAATATCCTGAACGAAAACCTTTGATTTGTCTGCCACACCATCCTGGTTCGTGTCTTCAAGAATCATTACGCGGTCACCATCCGTATGATATAAATGTTTGGTAGAATCATTTCTGAAATCACGGTAATTCACTGCTTCGGTAATCCAGATCCGGCCCCTTAGGTCCACATCCATATTTGTTGGATTGAAGAACATGGGAGACGCTGCCCAAAGAGTTGCTTCAAGATCATCAGGCACGAATAAAGCAGCATGTGTTTTGATTTCTTTTTCATCATTTGAACATGAAGCCATCATTAACATCATGTTCAATATCATAACCAGGGACAGGAAAGATCTGTATATAGATTTCATAATTCGACGGTAATAAAGTTCGTGAAAGTTCTATTTATTTAAAGTAGATCTAAGGAATTTTACATTTGCCAGGTAAGATTCAGTCAGATCCGCATCTTGGGGTAAGGCTCCTTCAATTACCACCCAGCCCTGGTAATTTATCGAGTCAAGAATCTTTTTTATTCTCGGAAAATCAATCTTGCCCTGGCCCAATAAAAATCCATTTTCTTTTGCATGAATTTCGCAGATATATTCGCTTCCCAATTTTTCCAACTCGTCATAAATGTCATAACCTTTGAGATGGGAATTTGCGAGATCATAATATACACGAACATTTTTTGAACCGACTTCATGAATAATATCCAGATGTTGCCGGGCATTTAACCACGATTCGATACCAAGGATGATACCGAGATCTTCCGCTTTATGAGCCACTTTTGTTAATCTTCGGATCACTTCTTCCTGCCCGGCGTTGTCATCAAGCAGATCACCATTCTCGAAAAACGCAAGCAGAATTACCTTGCAATCCATGGCTTTCGCAACGTCTATGCTATCGCTCACCCATTGTTCAGTTTCCGGGGCGGATTTATATGGAATCTTGTTGAGTTCACCTATTGCGACGCCGGATATCCGGGTCCCGGATTTTGAAGCTGATTGTTTGTAAATTTCCTGGATATTTTTTTGACGGAGATGCATATTATTAGCAACGCTTCCAAGGCTTATCTGAACACCATCCAGTCCGAGTAGTTTGCCGTATTCCATCGCGGTAGGGTCATTTCTTTTTCCTATCGACCAGTCACATGCGCTGATTTTGTATTGACCAGATTCTCCGGATTTAAAAACATCAAGCGCAGAGCCTGCTAAAACAAGTGAATAAATACCGGCAAGATCGGACAACATTTCCCGCCGGGAGATTTGATTTAGAAAGTGCATAGTAACCGTCTATTTATACATCCACATAGGTATCTTTTTTAGCACTCCTGCATACACCGGACAATCGACTTCATGTGCGCCTTGCAATTAACTTTTTGCTACGGACCTGGTGTTTATAATACGACAATAAGACATCGGTTGAAAAGTTAATGCAATTTTTCATTAAGCTAAGTCAAGTTTACTTGTCTTTTTGATGAGTTTATTGTACTTTTAACCAAACACCGGAATGTCCCCTTTTCTATAAATCCTGATGATATGAACAAGTCCATAGTTAATCTTTTCTACAGTTACCGTCTTAAGTTTGTAGGGCTTTTGTGTATAGCCTGGGGTATCGTTTCATTTTACATGAAGCATTATCGTAGTGCGATCTGGGACTTTAACCTGTTGTCAGCCCTGTTTAGCTGGGGACTCTGCTTCATATTCTTCGCAAAAGAAAAACATGATGATGAGCGGATTCATCATTTAAAGTTCCGGGCACTTACATTCAGTTTACCGGTTGGTTTATTCATAACTCATTTGGTAAATTATATATTTCTGAGCCAGGTGGAACCTGATTCCGGGAAATTTGTCGAATCAATTTCAGCATATAAAATGTTCGCTATTGTAATGGTGGTAGCTTTAGCCACCTTTTATTATTTCAAACACAAAGAAGAAAGGGTTTGAAAAATCTGATTAAACTTGAGAGGGCCCGGATAGACCTGACCCAGGCGGAATTAGCACGAAAAGTCAACGTATCGAGACAAACGATCAACTCAATTGAAATAGGAAAATACGTTCCATCCACCGTGCTGGCATTCAAAATTGCATATATCTTTAAGAAGCCTGTTGATGAAATTTTTATTCTGGAGAAGGATGACTGGTAGTTCACTCACTTGCATTATTATGTTTTTTTCTTAAGTTTTATTTATGTTTTAACTTCAGGAGGTAAATAATTTATTACCACGATTTATTATTTGCAAATAGTCATATCAAATCGTCATCTCAACGAGCCGACTGTTTAACTAATTCATTCTTAAAAAATACAAAAATGAACTATCAATTTTCGACCTCCCGCAGGACTATCATCAAAACGATTGCAGCGGGTACGGCCGCAATGATTTATTCACCAAATGTATTGCTGGCTGCAACAAGTCAGAAAAAAACAAAGCTTGGGGTAGCATTGGTCGGACTCGGCTATTACAGCACGGATCTACTGGCCCCTGCATTGCAGCAAACAAAAAACTGCTACCTCGCCGGTATAGTCACAGGTACTCCCTCGAAAGCTGAAACCTGGAAGAAAAAATATAACATTCCTGATAAGAACATCTATAACTACAGCAGTTTCGATACAATTGCCAATAATCCTGATATAGATGTGATCTATATCGTATTGCCCCCTTCTATGCACAAGGAATATGTGATTCGTGCCGCAAATGCCGGTAAACATGTTTGGTGCGAGAAGCCAATGGCCATATCAACAACTGAATGCCAGGAGATGATTGATGCTTGTAAGAAAAATAAGCAGTCACTGGCTATAGGTTACAGGCTGCAGCACGAACCGCATACTAAGGAATGGCGCAGGATTGTGAAAGACAAATTGCTGGGTAATGTGAAAAAAGTGAATTGTGCAGCAGGATATCGGGATAACCGGACCGATCACTGGAAGCAGAAAAAAGAAATGGGTGGCGGAGTATTGTATGATATGGGTGTCTATGCTATACAAGGTGCCCGGCTTGGTACCGGCATGGAACCTGTAGCCATTGTGTCGGCTAAAACATCAACCACCAGACCTGAGATTTATAAAAACGGGTTGGATGAAACTACTGTTGCCACACTCGAATTTCCGGGTGGTGTTATAGCTGATATCAAAACCAGCTTCGGCGAAAACGTTAACTTTCTGAATATTACCTGCGACAAAGGTGAGGTCCGAATGGAGCCCTACTCTGCCTACGCCGGTTTACGTGGTAACAGTCCATTAGGAGCCATTTATACTCCTTATGAAGTGCCGTGGCAGCAGGCTAACCAGATGGATGATGATGCTATGAACATCATGCAAAAAAAGCCTATGCCTGTTGGTGGTGAAGAAGGACTTAGAGATATCAAAGTTGTAGAAGCTATTTATAAATCTGCAAAAAGCGGAAGGAGAGAAAAGTTATGAGTGGTGAGTGATGAGTGAGTGATGAGTGATTGGAGTTATGAGTAAGTTTTTGGGGTTAAAATTAATTTGGGGTAAATTAATTGGTGGATTGACTGAATAGATATGATAAGACAATGAAAGATTTTTTTAAGGAACTGTTTGATTATGGGCATAGTGTTAATCAACAGCTCGCTGAAATTTTTACTCTCAATCGCGAACGAACATCAGAAAAGTCGGTAAAACTATTCAACCATATTCTGAATGCTCATCAGATCTGGAATAGCAGGATAGAACCAGGTCAAACACCCTTCGAGGTTTGGGCCGATCACCCAATTGAAAAATGCAAATTAATAGACAATAGCAATTACGAGAATACTTTGATTATACTTGAGAAGTATGATATAAATAACCGGATTGATTATAAACGCAGAGGCCAGGCTGCCAGCAACAGTATTCGTGATATATTATTCCAGGTAATTAATCACTCGACTTATCACAGGGGTCAAATCGCAACTGAATTCAGACTAAAAGGAATTGAACCCCTGGTTAGCGATTATATCTTGTATAAGCAATAAGGCAATTGGATAAGGTGAGTAATAAGTTATCATATCATGTTTTGTCATTGTTCACAACCCGGTAGAAAATTTGCGTCAGGTTCGGGCTACAATCCACCTTGTCCCCGATAAAGATCCAATGGCTTATCCAATGTCAATTTCAGGACAGTCATATACTCATCCTTTACATTTTCAGGTACATCAATAAACACTAATCCGGGAACCTGGCTCCACGAAATCTTACCAACTATCTTTGGTACCAGCTCCTGCTTTGTGCCCAATACGGTAACCTTACTGATCTTATTTTTTAATCCTTTTATCATCACCTTACCGGCCTCAGCCGCAGGCAAAAATAAATACAAGGTCATAGAGTCTTTCGAAATAGTAGAGGGACCATAAAAATGCCCCTGTGGTAATCCGGGTATCGAATTGAAGATAGCTTCTCCATGTTTTTTATTCCAGCGACCAAGTTCTTTCAACACATGGACCTGCTCGGCAGGAATTGTTCCATCTTCCTTTGGGCCGATATCAAGCAACATATTGCCACCATTGCTTACAACATCTGCAAATATGCTGATGATTTCAAAAGGTGTTTTCCAATTGGTATCACTTTGCCTATAACCCCAGTTGTCATTAATAGTCATACATAGTTCCCACCAGTCAAATTTCGGTTTGCTGACCGGGAAATTTTGTTCCGGAGTTTCATAATCTCCGTATCCCTGCAAACGGCTGTTAATAATAGCCCCGGGATATTTCCTAAGTATCTCAGACCTGATATTTGCACTTTGCCATTCTTCGGCAGAATGCTCCCAATCGCCATCAAACCACCATAGATCAGGTTTATAAGCTTCATTGACTTCATTCAGCTGAGCCATCATAAATTGATGAAACTTCTTCCATCTCGCAGGATTGTCTGCAACTTTGTAACGGCTGCTATCCTTAAAAAAACCAGGATAATCAGGATGGCTCCAGTCGATCAAAGAAAAATATGCACCTCTTTTTATCCCTTCTTTATCCAGTGCCTTGTAAAATGGAGACAAAAGGTCGCGTTTGGCAGGGGTATTTTTGACTACGCTGTAGTGATCTTGTTTTGTGGGCCATAATGCAAGCCCGTCGTGATGTTTCGTGGTAATAACGGCGTATCGTGCACCCGATTCTTTGATAAGTGCTGCCCAATTTTCCGGGTTGTAACGGGATGCAGTGAATCCTTTCATCTGATCCATGTAATCATTATAAGTTATCTGACGGTTGTGAAAGCTCCAGCTTTCCGAAACGTCCTTTACGCCATACATCCCCCAATGAATAAAGATCCCAAGTTTCGCATCACCAAACCATTCCATTTTGCCGCGTATACTGTCTGCTTTACTCTTTTGAGCATTCACAGAAAATGTAAATACCAGGCTAAGAAAAAAAATTATCAAAAATCTACCCATTCTCCGTTTTTGCTGCCAATGTACAAAACAACAAGCTAATTGAACGATTCAATAATTCCAGACATGGGCCAGATAAACAATCAGATAACTCGAAACACAGATCACACTTTTCATTGTAAACGGATCAAAGATATTTTGCCTTTTAGTTTCATAGCTAATAAAGTAATTAGCAGTAGCCCAAAATAAAATAGAAACACCAATATCCCAAAGGTCAAATCGTCCATTGGTAAGATGAAAAAGCTGAAATAACTCCAGGCCTATTGAAAATACAAGCGGAAGAAAAAGCAATTGGATTTCACGATCACCAACTTTCAAAAATAAAAACTTTGAGGTCAATGTTATGCAAAACACCCACAATCCTTCAGGCAAAGAATAAATGATTGTTTCATTCAGAGGTAAGTGAGTTGAAACAGTCTTTCTCCATCCAACAAAATTATCACATGACACCATGGAAATAAAGATATCATTGATCACCGTTTTTTCAGTACGGTAAAACATATAAATGAATAAGCTAAAAAGCAAGGATAAAACAATAAGAAAATAATTTTTATTCACGCTTTACCGTAAATTAAAAGTTTGAAATAAGAAAGCCGGCCGAAGCTGATCTCCTTCAACAATGAAAACCTATGTATTGCGGTTAAACTGTTTACATAAAAAACTGATTTAAAATGAAATTTTTCTGAAACAATTTGAAAAGATCTGTCAATAAGTTTTAACCAGTTATCTGGTGTAAAATGATTGAGAATGAAAACTCTTCCCCCGGGTTTTAGTACCCTGTGTATTTCTTCTAATAATTTTTCAGGGTTGTCAACTACTGTAATAACATGCGACAATACAACATAATCAAAAGCCTGCTCCTCAAACAACAGCATTTCGCCATTCATCTGCAGTAGTTCAATATGCGTGTCAATATGCCTGCTTTGATGTTTTTTTGCAATTGCGAGCATATTTAAGGAGGTATCAATGCCAATAATTTTGTGGGTTTTATAAAGTGGCAAATGTTTTCCGTTTCCTACCCCTATTTCGAGTAATTGTCCAAATGGAAGTTGGTTGATTTCCCGGAACAGCCGTCGCTTTTGTGGTTTCAAAAAAATGTCCACCAAAGGATAGAGAAATGAAAATCTATTATAGAAATTATCAGTTTGTTTACCCACTTTCTAATTGTTAAAAAGCCAACAATTTTTTTATCGTGCCCTGAGACTGTCTACCGGTGATTTATCATAAACATCCAGGCATGAATCAAGAGGCCGGCCATCTACATGAATACAATCACAGAATTCCAGGCAAGCTTTTGATTTGTTGCTATCCTTGCATTGTCCCCTGCAATCTGAAATTGTATTGCGGGGCATAATTTCGCAGGATGTCAAAAATACCTGGATGGCAAGGATAATAATCGGGAACGCTTTCATATCGTATTATTTTTTACCAATACATACCCGCTGACTCGTTATTAAAGGACGGTTTGATTAAGGTTGAACTTTTGTTTTTCCCAGGGAAATATAAATTTCAATTTGTGATAATCCCAACAAAGCAGGTAGAGGTTAGCGAGTACCATCAAAGGTGAACTAACCCATGAGCCTTCAAAACGCAAGGCTATCGACAGTATGCAAATGTTTAAGATTATCGGAAAATAGATCAGGGCGCCAAGTGTTGCCGTCCGGGGAATCAACAATAAAATAGCCGCTGTCACCTGCAACACGCCAATAAAAGTGTAGTAAAACCCGGTCCTGTGCAAGGCGCCTAAATAATTTCCCATTGGATGCTTGTCTGATAAATCAGTGAACCGTTCGCCGGCAATTTTTACGAATCCGGATGGAAGGAACCCAACAGCCAGGCCTATGCGATTAAACACTGCAAAATAACCAAGCCATCTGCTTTGTCTTACCTGGAAATGAAGCCGCTCAAGTTTTGATGAAATGCTCATATTTTCGGCGCTTAAGGTTGAAACCAATTGTAGCAACCTTCCTTGAATTTAAATTACTTTAGTTGCTGACTTCTGTGTTAATTCTTATTTTGTTTCCAATCAAAAAGACCAAAATCTGTTAATAATCTACATGGATTACCATTTGCATCAAAACCAATATAAGTTCCAAAATAACCGTCGCCCAAACCTGTAGAAAATGCTGCCAGGTTATGGTTGCCAAAATTGTACATGGTGTATTTCCAGTTGTTATGGTAATGTTTTTCCATTTCTTTGAAAACTTCTCTATCTGTATTTTCGGCCGTTTTTCTGTCAAACACTTTGCTTGCTTCCTTGTCTATAAATAGTCCCACACCTGCGTCTACAGAATATCCGGGCATATCTTCACCTCCAATTGGCATTGGCTTTTGTCCTTTAAGCAATGCAAATTCCCATTTCTGAACTGGTTCATCACTGAATTTGATCCTCGCGAATGCAATGCTTTCCTGATTTTTAAATTTTGTTATAGCGAGCTGCATAGCAAATTCACCGGCTGGAAAGACCTGGGTAAACGGTATCCCATACTCATCGATATGCATTGGGTCGCAGGCGATAACATATCCGCTGTTGATTTTTATTTTACCAATTGTTATTCCATAAAAGCTGAAGACATTTTTATTAACCAGTTGTGTCGATCCATTTATAAAAGCCGTCTCAAACAGAATAGGCGTTGCAATAATTTTTCCCGGTGATGATTTAATAGTATCAAGCAGTTCGGTTGAAATTTTCCGGGAATCGATTTCGCCAGGATGATTATCACAGGCAAGAAAAATAAATGCAATGAGGATGTATTTCATGTCAGATTAAATTTAAAAAGAACTTTGCATTTCAAAGTTTGTGGGCAAAAAAATAGATTTATGAAAAGCTCATCTTTAGCAGGGTTAATCCATGCACGATAATTAAAATGATAATAGGCATTGTTTTAGTTTTTATTATTTATTTAAAACCAAAAATTAACGGAAATATAAAAGTCACTATGATGGTCCAGAAGAAATAAACCGGCAGGTAATAGGTAATCGTGTTACGCACCCTGGTTATGTTTCCTTTATTTGAAATGATTTTGAAAAATTGAATAGTGACCAATACCAGATTTATCAGGATCAGCAAATTGCCTCCGAATACTGCAGCCCTGTTCGGTGTTATACCAAATTCAGAAATCCGGAACAGAATAGCTGACAGCGCAATAACATTTACAATTACAGTGATAATAGATAACAGGAAGAGCACCCATAATCCGGCCTTGCTTTTAGTTTCCCCGGATGTTTCGGCGATAGAAAAGAAAATGATGGCCATGACCCCAATCAACAAAGCATTAAATATTAACAAAAACTCACGGTCGTTATAAGGATTCTTACCTGAATAAACCATAGCGACGAGATAGACCACGAGCATCACTAATACCAATGGACTGAATATTTTAGCAATCACAGGTGAAACTTTACTAACCAATTGTGGATTTGTCCGGGTAAGATAAGTGCCTATTATCGGTGCTGCCGGAAGGCCGAACTGCACAATGTTTTCAAAATAAAACTTTTCAATATTAAAACCGATCAATGAAAAAAGTCCGATAGTTATTCCGCTCAAAATTCCGGCTGTAATTACTATGAGTGTTGTCATTACAACCAGGTCACCGTTAAATTTTAGAAAGTTGATTCTTTTCTCCTCGTTGTTCCGGTATTCACCAACAAAAGCAAAACCCATTATCGACCATAGAAAAAGGACTAAATGAATACATGATAAAATCAGGGTATCGCTATTTTCGACATCAGGAAGTAAATTGATAAAGACCAGGCCCGCCAGCGTTGCAACTAATATAAAGGCTGATTTACCGGCTGATAGCTTATTCTTCCAGGCAAAATAAAAGGCCAAAACAGGAAAGATCGTGAATCCCAGGTTTCTCGGATAAAAAAAGTCTTCATCAATGTTCAACAATGCAGGCAGTTTCGCTATAACACCTCCTACCAGCGAAGCAATTAATACAAAAACCAATTCCCGGCCCGAACCCCAACTAATCTCATCACCTTCGTAATTAAGCCTTTCATTCCAGAAATCAGCAATTGCATTGCCTTTAACCTGCGGATACAATGAGCTGAACTCACGCTTAAAAGGCGCCTTGTTATTGCGATACATTTTCTCAAGTTCCCTTGGCTCATTTATATGAGCAAGTATTTCGTCTTTCATTAGTTTATAGTTTAACCATTTTTCAAGATTATTTTGTTGATCAATAAAGACCTTTGCAGGGCCGATGCACCTTTCAAAACCAAAACAATAAGATTTTAACTTTCTCTCCTGCCATTCCCCTTAATAAGTTTTTCCAGGGCTTTCAGATGATCATCAAATGCTTTTTTTCCCGCCTTGGTCATAAAATATTTTGTGTTTGGCTTTTTGCCAACAAATGATTTTTTCATGTCAATAAAAGCCTCTTTTTCCAAAGTTTTAAGATGACTGGCCAGGTTGCCATCCGTCAGGTCAAGATATTCCTTCAATGAATTGAAATCAACCATATCATTAACAGCCAGTGCCGACATAATACCGAGCCTGATCCTGCTTTCAAATGCTTTATGAAAATTATGGATTGCTATTTTCATCTTTCGTACCTGTAATGCATATAAATGCCATAAATAATATGGATCACTCCGAATCCCAATGCCCAGGATAATAATCCATATTCAACAAAAAATGAACTGATCAACCCCAGCCCTATCTGGATCAGGCCCAGGCTTCTCATTTCTTCATAGGTGAATTTGCTGGCATTGTATAGAGCGAGGCCATAAAATATCAATGTAAAGGGTGCTACAAAACCAATCATCCCTTTAACGATCATAACAAGAATCAAAAGCCCACCGGTAATTAAAGGCACTGCCATATTTATTACCAGCCGCCTTGCCGAAGCATTCCATAGTTTTTCACCATTTCTGTCTGCCTTTCTCCAGGAAAGAAACATTGCTGTACTTATAGAAAGTATCAATACCACAAAAGCTAAGAGTACAACCTTCAATAAACCGAATGACGGATTACCTGGTGAGTCGTTGAATAAAACTGCATCAATATTAAAATCAAAAACTTTATAAGCGATATAGGCTCCTGCTAAAGCATAGATGCCAGCCATTATGCCCGACAAACCGGAGAGCGACATAAATTTTGAAGTACGCTCCATCATTGAACGCATCTCGGCTATATCCTGGATATAATCCTGGTCTTTTTTCATATAAAAGTACTTTGCAATTCAAAGTTAAAAGGAATATTTGAGTTTTCCAAGGCCTCGAAGAATATTAATTTTTGAAACACACTAAGTTCTACACGAATAATACTAAGTTCTCCATGAATAATCTTCGCTTCTGTTTGACTAATCTTTGCTTCTGTTTGTCATTCTTCCTCAACCGCTCATACCAATAGTATATCTCTTTCCAATATTTTTCGGGAATTTATAGTCAGGGTGCGAAGCAGAATCATCTTTTATTCCCACTTAAATTATTATGATGAAAACAGCAATTGTCACTTTGCTACTCTTCACAGGCACAGAACTTGTCGCTCAATCAAAAACAGCAATAAACTATCTCAATCAAAAATCACCAGGTTTGATTGCCGAGGTTTTTGCTCCGGGCCTGATAAGTACAGGGCTGAGTGAACATAGTGCACCGGCATTTTCACCGGACGGAAACACTGTTATCTGGACAGTTATGGATAAAAGTTATCGTGGTTACCTGTTGGAAATGAGAAATGAAAATGGCAAATGGTCGAAACCATCAAGCCCCTCTTTTGCAGACACAACAGCTGATGATTATTATGCATCCTTTTCAATAGATGGCAGGAAATTGTATTTCAGTTCACGCAGGAAAATGCCAGCGGGATATACACAGGGAAAGGATATATGTATCTGGGAGGTGGAAAGAAAAAAAAATGGCTGGGGCAAACCAGTCCCCTTTGATACGACTGTTTCAAAAGGACAGGATTATGCACATTCCGTTTCAGAGAAAGGGACTCTTTATTTCTCATCCGCTTTGGGCGGAGGCACGAACATGAATATTCGTAAATCGGAAAAAACAACCGGGCTAATATCAAACCAGTTTTACTTCCTTTCAATATCAACAGCGTGGACTATGAGGATGGTCCATATATAGCTCCCGATGAAAGCTTCCTGATTTTCGAATCTCAAAGACCAGGGGGAATTGAAGGCAGCCTGGATTTATATATTTCGTTTAAAAATAAAATTGGTTCCTGGGGAATCCCGGTTAATATGGGTCCGAAAATTAATTCCGGGAGTTCTGAACGGTTTGCCAGGCTCTCACCCGATGGCAAATATTTATTTTTTGGTAGCAGCAGGAATATGTCAGATACCAATTGGGGTTTTGATATTTTTTGGATAGATGCAAAGGTGATAGATGAATTGAAAAAAGACAGAGCAGCTGGTATGATACTCGATCACCACCTGGGTAATGAAATAATAGATGCACTTTATCATAATGATGTTGCGAAATCTGCAACTTTAATAAATCAATGGCTGAATGTTTATCCCAACAGTCTTGACGCTATCCTGATTTATGGTTCTATCCTTAGAAAACAACAACGTTATTCAGAAGCAGAAGAGTTGTTGACTAAAAAAGCCATGCAGTGGAATGGCAATAAAAACATCATCATTGAACAGGCGCTGATAAAATTCGCCTTTGACAAAGATGATGAAGCAATCAAACTATTAACACCGGTTCTGGCAGCTGAAAATCAACCGCGGGAGAAATATCTGTATTTGTCCAATTCGCTTTTTGAAATGGCAAAGTTTGAAAGAAGTGATGAATATTTTGAAAAAGCAATGGCCATCGGTTCTCACAGTGTTTTCTGGTACAACCGTGCCTGTGGGTATGCACATATAGGTAACAAAGACAAGGCATTTGATGGACTCAACAAAGCCGTGGAGCTCGGCTACAACGCAAAGAAAAACTATGAGGACGATGCGGATCTGGAACCACTCAGATCTGATGAAAGATGGAAACAGCTGATGGAGAAATTAAAATGAGAAAATTGGTTATATTTAGTTGCGACAAGTGAAATCCGGAGAACAACATGTTTTCAAAACTAATTGTACATGTTGACACACGACATAGTCCAATGAGCAAGACACTTTATAATTTATTGATCTTTTTTTTAGCCTTCTCTGCAGCTACAGGATTATTTCACGGCATCCTTTATTGGCAACTGGGACCACAGATGTTCTGGCTTGATACATTTATAGCCTGGTTTTCAGCGCTGAACATTTTGATCCTTGCCACTAATATACTAATGCTGAAGTATTTTTATTCCGGGAATTACATGGCAATATTTTACGCGGGAATTGTTTCCATTCTACTGCAACTGTGCTATATATCTACCGTCTATAAAGTTTTGATTTCAGGCAAACAGTTTACATACAGTGCAGCCCTTTTGCTTATTTCAATCCTGGCAAATATTATTTATGCTTTCGCGGTTCTTTTCGCAAATATAAAAAACCAACTTTTTTTAAAGGCATCGGCGATTACTGCAATGCTGATTTCAATGTTCCATGGGGCGAGGTTGATTTCTCCCTTAATAAAGTTGCCATTGTTATCTGCTGACCGGTCAGGAAATTCAGAAAGCTGGATAATAATGATTGGTGTTATCCCTTCCCTGCTATTAATTGTGCATTTTGTTAAACAAAATCTTCGACTACTCCCTGTTGAAATAGAGAAACCTTCCATAAAACGATTCCAGGATATTATGTTGCTGGTGCTTTTTCCGGTTGTACTTTGTACTGCAATTTTCGGAGTTATGATCGCTATCGAAACTTCTTCGACCTTATACTGGAAAAAGCGTAATGATCAACAAACTTCAACTCTTTTTGAAACTTTTGAAGCAAGGCGTTTCACTAATAAGCAGGGAGAGATTTTGCGTTACCGCTTATTGAAGCCACTTAACTATGATTCATCAAAGTTTTACCCCCTTGTGATTAGTTTGCCATATGGAGGTCAACCGGGAACTGATACGATCAGGCAGATTGATGGAGCTGTATGGGCTTTTCATGGCAAAGGACAGAAATGTACCAGTCAGCGGATCACGCGACATGATCAATGCAATCAAAAAAGCTGGTGGAAATCCAAAGTATACAGAATATAAAGACCAGGCTCATAATATCTGGAATGAAGTAAAGTTTACACCTGGCCTGATTGAGTGGCTTTTTGCACAAAAACGGGACTAGATTGAAACCGGATGTATGTTTTGAAGCTCTCTGCTTTGCATAAACTGTGATGCCTGTTGATGACGTAAATTTTCTTTTACCTTTAGTACTTCAGGAACTTTGTAGAAAGAGTAAACACATCGTTATAAAAACTTCAACGGTTAAATTAAGATGGAAATAGGCATAGATAGTTTCGCTTCAGCAATGTATGGCAGCAAGACACTTAATAGTGTTGATGCAATGGAACAATTGGTAGATAGAATTGTATTTGCTGACGAAGCTGGACTTGATGTTTTTGGGATTGGTGAGCATCACAAAAAAGAATTCCTGGATTCTGCAACGGTGGTGATATTGGCAGCTGCTGCTTCAAGAACAAAACGGATCCGGCTCAGTAGTGCAGTTGCAGTACTGAGTGCTGCAGATCCCGTTCGTCTTTACCAGAGTTTCGCAACCCTTGACCTGGTTTCAAAAGGCCGGGCCGAACTGGTGGTGGGACGTGGTTCTTCTGTTGAAGCCTATCCCCTGTTCGGGTTCAGTCTTGATGACTATGATGCACTGTTTAAAGAGAAGCTTGAGTTATTGCTCAAAATCCGGGACAATGAGTTTGTAACCTGGTCCGGTAAATTCAGACCAGCATTACAAAATTTACCTGTTTATCCAAGGGCTGTCCAGGAAAAACTTCCTGTTTGGCTGGGTGTGGGCGGAACACCGGCATCATTTGCAAGGGCCGGGAGCCTGGGACTTCCACTGATGGTGGCAGTGATCGGAGGAGAAACTCATCGTTTCCGTCCTTTGGTTGATCTTTATCGCAAGGCAGGTACCATTGCAGGATTTAAACCTGAAGAATTAAAGGTAGGACTTCATTCTCCCGGATATGTTGCGCCGACCAACGAACAGGCGACTACAGATTATTATCCTGGTTATGCTGAACTCTGGACAAAGCTCGGTCGTGAACGTGGTTGGCCACCAGTGACCAGAGGACAGTTTGATGCGTTGACCGGACCCAGGGGTGTGCTCGTACTCGGCGGTCCTGAACAGGTAGCTGAAAAGTTATTACGTCATAGCGAAGCATTAGGTGGTGTAGACCGGTTTACCTTCCAAATGGATAATGCAGGTCTAACACATGAACAGCTGATGTCATCTATTGAACTGATTGGGAAGAAGGTGATTCCGCTTGTAAACTCTAAAAAATAATTCCACTTATCAATTTATTTATTACCCAAGATAGCAATCCATTTGGATTGCGGAGTGGTTTCGCCACTTTCCAGGCGAGTGCTTCAGTAGCCATCCAGATTCGGGTTTATGAGTACTTTGAATAAGCATTTTCTACTAGTTACAACAATCTCACCCATACGCTTAACCGGCCTACTCCTTTTTAATCCACTTTTGCCCGTCAGGCCGTAGTAATTTGTTTATTGTCGATAATGGAAAAACCCTGTCCCTAAAAGCTCTTGAATTGATACGATTAGCATTGCTCAATCTGCTGGCATTGTTCGTATGTCCAGTTTCGAATGCTCAGTTTCCCTACCTTGAAGATTATATCTTAAGCGATATTTCAACAGTTAACTTCTCTCAAACCGGATCATCCGGCAAGGGAAAAAATAAAGCTGAAGTACCGCCCTGGATCATCGGGGGCGGATTAAGATCTTATTTTTTTGTTGACGGCAGCGATACTTATATATGGTCAACTTCCTCGTCCATGGTCCATGATAAGCTCCTTGACCTCGATAATGCAGTGGGTCCCTCACTGGCATCCGTAAGCTATATTCATACCCCTGGTTATCATCCTGCAAACAAAATAAAAAACTGGAAACGGAATTATCATGCCATTTACAGCGGTGCTTATATCGAGCATCCGGTTCATGGACCTGTCTCCCTGGGTTTTTTACATGGCGAAAATAAGAACCAGGTAGTGGGCAGTCTCAATAACGCTTTTGCCGGCAAGTATCAAAACACCATCCAGGAAAATTTGCTCATAAATACGGCTGATCATCAATCTTATTCTGGCGGTGAACCCTTCGAAGAGGGTTGGAACGCATACAATGCAATGATCAGCGCTGCCTGGGTTCCAAATAACGCAGGTACAAATTGGGGACAGCAACTTTTTAATAATGAGTTGGGACCAATTGTATGGCCCTCCACTGCATATATAACAGTTAACGGGGTTAAATGTACTAGTGGCCTGAAACATCCGTCGTCGATTATAGCAGGCGGTTATGTTTATGTTTTTTATACTGATGGCGGTCCATTTGGCAATAATATTCCAGTTGAGGAAGGGCGGCAGGAAGGTGTAAAAGTAGCGCGGGCACCGATTGCTGATGCATTGGATCCAAAGGCATATAAGGTTTACTACAAGAACCAGTCTGGAAGGGAATCCTGGTTGCCATCTTTGCCGATCGGCTTTACCAAAGAAAGCATGTTGAATTTTATCGCTGTTCAGGGTGCGAAGTCTACTGACATTATGAATGATACAACAGGCTTGTCCCAGGAGATCAGATTCAGTGTAGCCAAGGTACGCGGTCAGGACTATTTTATCGGTGTAGAAGAATATATTGATGTAGCGGATGCTAAAAAGTTTAAGGTGGCTTTGCGTTTTTCAAAAGATCTGACTACCTGGACGGAGCGCAATCTTATTGTAAGTGAATCGTTGGATTGGAACAAAACACAAATGAACTACCCGATATTTCTCGATAAAGAAGGATGGTCAAATACTGAAATCGATATTGATGATTTTTATATACTTGGCACCGGTGCATCGCCTCAAAAACATGTCAATAAGATACATCTCCGGTCAGCTGTTACCGTTGCGCAATTGGGGCCGTCGCGTACTCCAAACGCAACTCTGGTGGGCCGGGACAATCTTGTTTATCCAAATCCAAACAATGGTTCGTTTAAACTGTCCTATTACCTGGATGAGGCATCGCGCGTAAGTATAAGCTTGTTGAATATGAATGGCCGAAGTCTGGGAGTTTTAAAAAACAATCTCAGGAACCACGGAAGATATACAGAGCATGTTGAAATTGACCATTATCCATCGGGCACTTACCTGGTTGAAATGACGTCAAAAACACAGCGCCGCATCTACAAAATTATAAAGCAATAACAGCAGGAATACTGGCTCCCAAATCACTAACTTGCTTTTTTTGCCTAAATGCTGCCAACAATGTTTTTAACAAGCCTGTTCAAAAGAGAGAAATTTTGGCCTGCATGGCTGTACCTCTTCCTGATAATCATTTCCGGTTGCAGCTCTGAAAACGATCCCATTCAAAAGGCAGGTTCAGCTGCGAGGGTCAAAAACATCATTCTGTTGATTGGTGATGGAATGGGTACTGCACAGATCTATGCAGGAAAAACAGCAAACAAGGGAAAATTGAACCTGGATCGTTGTACTGCAATCGGATTTCATAACAGTCAATCTTCTGATGATTATGTCACCGACTCGGGTGCTGGTGCAACGGCTTTTGCTATCGGGAGAAAACCTCAAATGGCGCAGTTGGCGTTGATAGCACAGGAGTTGCTAAACCGTCAATACTTGAAATCGCAAAACAACATGGACTGTCAGCCGGATTGGTAGTAAGCTGTTCGATTACACATGCAACTCCGGCATCATTTTATGCCCACAAATCCTCACGCGCATCAGTAGAGGAGATAGCGCAGGATCTTTTAAAATCCGGTACGGATGTTTTTATAGGTGGCGGTAAAGATCATTTCACAAAACGAAAAGACGGGGCCAATCTCATTGATAATCTTCGCCTGCAAAAATACCAGGTTGCTGATAGCCTTCCTGCTATCCTGAAAATAAAATCAGGTAAACTTGCAGGATTTATTGCAGACGAAGAACCGGCCAGGGCCTCCAAAGGTAGAGCCGGTCAGCTTTTAAACTCTGCCAAATCTGCGTTGGATATTCTAAGTAAAAACCAAAAAGGTTTTTTCCTGATGATCGAAGGTTCACAAATTGACTGGGGCGGGCATGATAATGATACTGATTATGTCACGGACGAGATGATTGATTTTGATAAAGCAATTGGTGCAGCACTTGATTTTGCAGAAAAAGATAAAAACACACTGGTAATCATAACCGGTGATCATGAAACAGGTGGCATGGCTATAACCAGCGGTAATACAAACGAGGGAAAGGTTGAAGCCAGGTTCAATACCAAGAGCCATACCGGTGTAATGATACCGGTCTTTGCTTTTGGCCCAGGTGCTGAAAGCTTCTCAGGCATCTATGATAATACGGATATCTTCAGCAAAATGATGAATGCATTTGGGTTCAAAAAATAATGTACGGGAATGAATTTAAATAAAATTACAGGGTGGATGAAAAGCATCTTGTAATTGTTAAGCTCCTTTAAGTTGTTAAAGTCTTTTGAGCCGGATATTCCGATATTCTACCTTCATCGCCGGCCCCACATGTACCTGCACTCCCAACAATCCCTCCTGCCTGCTATTTGCCGGATCATTATCTGTTACATCGCTCATCAGGATGCCATTGATAAAATGTTGAAGATGGTTTCCTTTGATAACTAAATGGCATCTATTCCAACCGTCAACATGAATTTTGGCCTTTAATAAATTCGGATCGCCTAATGATTCTGTTACGGTTTTTTCGGTCCATGCATTATTTTTAACATGGTTTTTCAGAGAATCAGCAGCATTCCCGGCCTTATTTATGATAACTTTTTCTCCCATAAATGCCAGCGTTGTCCGGGCTCGTTCTTCATAGTTTTGTCCTGTGTATTGGTTTTGCCCATCAATATCTGATTGGTAACCTTTTAATGCATGAGGCAAATCTTTTAATTCTACACTTCGGTAATTAATGCCACTATTTCCTGTTTTCGTGATTCGATATTCAAGTGTTAATTCAAAATCTGCCGGCCGGCCTCCGCGCCATATTATAAAAGAATTATTTTTTAAAAGCTTATCAGGCTTTATCTCTCCGACCAGGTTGCCATTTTCTACTCTCCAGTAGGCCGGATCGCCTTCCCAACCTTTTAGCGTTTTGCCATCAAATATTTTTATAAACCCAACACTGTCGGAAAGTTTTTGTCCCAAAGTTCTCCAACTGCTGATCATGAAAACGATCAACACTACTAATACCTGCAGGGATTTACAAACACTGGATTTTTTCATTGATTTGTTTTTAGCCGCATTGATTTTGTTTTCAATTCATTTAACAAAGCAGAAAGTTCTAAGGCAACTTTCTGACCAATTTCATGATATCCCGATGGGTTTGGGTGAGTACCATCACCGCCCTGGTAGAATTCAGGATTGTTTATAGTAAATCCCCAAAGGTCATCAACTTTTATGTCTTTTTGTTTTGAAATAAAATCATAAGCAATCTTATTTCGTGTTTTTACTCTTTCTGTCCTGGCATCAAAAGTATTGATGTCAGTCCTGGTACGAATTGATGTAGTGGTCGCCCAAATCAACTTTGCATCAGGCGCTTTTTGTCGAATGATTTTAATAAAGTCGGGAAAGGCATCAGCGTATTCCTTTTCAGTATATCCCCAGCCATGCAAGCCATTATTGAAATGAACTATATCAAACCTGTAATAATCCAGGATCAGCGCTATTTCCGACAATAAACCCGGATCCCCGATACTTTTGGAAGTTGTTAATCTGGCAACATAAGCTTTATCGGTTAAGGTTTTTTGAACTTCCGGATAATATCCTCTTGTTATTGAATTCCCGATCAGCAGTATCCTTGGTAAAGCCGAATCATTAGTGTCGGGCATCCAGACATCCAGCCATTCTATACTTTCCCTGATGGCTTGCTTTGGTTGCTGGGCTTTTGAAGACAACATGAAACCCAACCCTATCAGGACAAACAATACCATTCTAAATTTCTCCATGATTTTTTTATAATTTGATTGCTAATTTCTTAGATTATATGTGAGATGAAGCGCAGAGAGTTTAAGTCCACTCTTTAGATAAAGTTTTTGAGCTGTGTTATTATTAAAATCTGTGTCAAGGATAACCGCATCCATATTATTTGATAAAGCAACAGCTTTCACATGTTCCAGTAGTTCTGTCGCCAGCCCTTTTCCCCTGTAAGATTCCAGCGTGCAAAGATCATCAATATAAATTATATTACCACTGTGCAATGAAGTCATGATGCGGTAGCCTGCAAATGCAACAAATTTGTTATTGTCCATAATTCCTGCGATGGCATATTTTTCATTTTGCATCATTTCCGAAATCATGGAAAACCAATTATTTTTATTCAACTTCGGCCTCAACAAAAAAGCAACCTCCCAACATTGTTGAATTTCTAATGCAGTCCTGACTAATTTTACCTCATACGTATTTGCCATTTTTTTTGCAACGAAATTAGAATAATGACATTTACCCTTATTATGCCAATTACAAAATACCAGGTAGTCCAGCGAACCTAACTTAATATCTTTTTCAGAATCCCGAGTGCTTCAACCATTTCATTTTCCTTAAGAGAAGCAAAGCCCATTCTCAAAGCATTCGTAGAAAAAGACTCGTTTTTATAAAAATTTCCATTGCCGATATAGAGCCCTTTTTTAAATGCCGTTTCTGACATCCTGACTAAGTCAATTTTCTTATCAAAATTGGTCCATATACCAAGTCCTCCTTCCGGCATGCTGAATTCAATCTCATCTTGAAAATCAGTCTGAAGTATCTCACAAAAAAGGTTCCTTCGCTGCCTGTAAATCTTTAACGACTTCCGGAAATGCCTTTCCATCTCGCCATTGTTAAACAGCACAGCAAAAGCTTCTTCTAACAAGGTATCACCCTGTTTGTCTATTAATTGTCTTAATGAAGATGCAGCTTTTACAAAAGCGGAAGGACCCACCAAAAACCCGATCCGCAATGCGGGTGTGAACGTTTTAGAAATCGAGCCAATATAAATTACATTATGATTGTGGTCAATACTTGCCAAGGGCAGGAAGGGTTTATTATCATAATGAAAATCGAAATCATAATCGTCTTCGATAATAGCAAAACGGTATTCTCTCGCGAGATTTAATAGTTTCATCCTCCGTTCAGCAGTCATGGTTACTGTAGTGGGAAAATGATGATGTGGTATTATATATACCGCCCTGATATTATTATGAAGTAAAATTTCTTCGAGATAATCTACATCCATTCCATTGCCATCAATTGGAACCCGTAAAAGGTTGGCACCGGCATGCCTGAAAGTGTCATCTGCAGAACCGTAGTTTGAAATTCCGACCGCTATCTTATCAGCAGGATTAAGCAGCAGTTGAGCAGCCAGGTAGATTCCCATCTGGCTGCCTTTTGTAATCAGAATATTTTCAGAAGAGACAATCAGCCCCCTGGTATTTGCAAGGTAGTCGCAAATAGAAACGCGTAGATGTTCTGATCCCATTGAGCTACCATATTTCAGAAAGTTTTTGCCATAAACTTTTTTTGAAATACTTCGATATTCACGCATAAGCTGTTCCACCGGTGCCAGGCGCACATCGGGAAACCCATCATCAATAGTAAGAATAGTTTTCTGGAAATTCTCACTTGCTGTAGCATTTTCAAAATTATTAATCCATATAAAAGCTTCCTGTGGACTATTGTTTTTGCTGGTTTCCGGTACTTTAGCTTTGGAAATTGTTGGAATCCTCGAAATAACAAACACCCCTTTGCGCTCGATCGACTCAGCCCACCCCTGGTTAATTAATTCCTCATATGCCAGTTTCACCGTGTTTCTATTAATACCAATCAATTCTGCAAGGATACGGGAACCTGGAAGCAATTCAGATGGCCTTAACGTGCCATTCGTAATCAATGATATTATGGCATTGCAAACCTGAATATATAATGATACAGAAGCGTTCCGGTCAATCTGAATCAGTGATTTGTATGGCAACATCGACATGGGAGTTTTAATAACAAATAGTAGATAAAGTTAACCTTAAACGTTATCCTTTATATAACCTGGGCCAGTTGTTTTGTTGCAACTGGCCTGGAAATATAGTTTAGCAAGGTGCTAGTTTTACATCATTAAATAATAACAATAAAGTGATGTTTATGAAAAATTCATTTAAAATTCCACAACTTCTTTTACGGATTGCATTGGGTATAGGCTTCCTGGCGACGGTCTCGGACAGGCTTGGCTTTTTGGGTCCTTTTGGAACCAACAATATTGAATGGGGTAACTGGGATAGTTTCATTAATTATACCGGAACACTAATGCCTTTCCTGGATAAGCCAGTTGTCAACGTTCTGGGTAGTATCGCAACATTGACGGAAGTCACTATTGCAGTCCTTCTTATCATTGGATTTAAAATAAGACTGGCCGCAATCAGCAGCTTTATACTGACACTTATTTTCGGGTTGGCCATGTCAGCATTTTTAGGCGTAAAAGCGCCCATCAACTTCGCAGTATTTCCAGTCAGTACCGCCAGCCTGTTACTAGCAACAGTTCCTTTTTACGATTGGAGTATTGACAATTTCCTCAGGCTTAAAGCCGATTAAATATGTTTTCGTTTATTCAGCGGTTTAACCTCTCTTACATGAAAAAGAAACTTGTGTTTTTACTGATTTTTCTGCCTGCCTGGTCACTAGCCCAACTTGAATTATACGGCAGATATACTACAGGCGGGGCGGTTCAACCGAATATCAATTTCTTTGGAACAAAAAAAATTACAGAAAAATTCTCACTGACTTTCTTTGGCCTTGTTGAAGAAAAATGGGGTGAAGCGCTAATTGGGGCTTCATACGCTTTAACAGGCTCATTTTCCATTGGTGCCAGTGCCGGTATAGAACATGGTACGAAAAGTCCCAGGTTCGGCATGAGTATATGGACGGGGAAAGAAAAAACTTCATTTATTATTTTAGGTGAATTAGGGCAGGGAAAAAAGAACTATTTGTATAAGGCAAACCTATTTCATAAATACACAGACAGGTTTACCTTAGGCGTTACCGCCTGGAGATTCCACGGCGCAGGACCAAACCTCCGTTTCATCTTCCCAAAGCTATCATCAACCATCTGGTCAATGCCGGCTTATGATTTCGAAGCAGGTAAATCAAAACTTATGATCGGTGTAAGTGTGAATATGTAAAAAGCCCTCTGTACGAGGGCTTAATTTTTTAATTTCCTGATATACATTCTATACTGGCATTAACCTGGTTGCGATACCAATTCTATTCCACACATTTATCGTAGTGATTGCCAATATTACCTGCGCCAGGTAATTCTCATCCAGTACCTGGGCTGCGCGCTCATAGGTTGCATCTGTTACATGATTATTAATTAAAGTAACTTCTTCGGTCAGGGCCAATATCGCCATCTCTTCTTCTGAAAAGAAAGCAGTCTCCCGCCATGCATTGAGAGCATAAATGCGCTGTTCTGTTTCACCGGCTTTACGGGCATCTTTAGTATGCATGTCAATGCAAAAAGCACATCCGTTTATTTGCGACGATCTGATCTTAATCAGGTCTTTATGTTTTCTTGTAAGCTGAGTACTTTCAATGTATTTCTCCAGTCCGAGAACGGCTTTGTAACCCGCTGGTTCTAATGTTGCAATGTTAATTCGTGTTTTCATTTCTTAAAATTTACAAGATTTATTTATCACAAAACTAGAACAATGGCATTGAGGCTAAGTATCCCAGTTACGAAATAACCGGTGGCCCAACGGGCCTGGATAGGGTAAATTTATCCTTTAACTAAAACACAACAGAAATATTTTCATAATATATACCGATCGGTATATATTTGTGATTCCAATACACATTATGGACAAGGCAACACGAACAAAACAGCTGATAATAGAAAAAACAGCACCGATTTTTAATGAGAAAGGGTTTGCTGGAACTTCTATAAGCGATTTAACAAATGCAACAGGCTTAACTAAAGGGAGCATTTACGGCAATTTTGAGAATAAGGATGAAGTCGCCTTAGCAGTATTTGATTATAATGTTTCCTTACTCAACAAAAGGGTAAGTGCTGTTGCTGAGGGCAGCACCAATGCTGTCAGCAAGCTCCATAAGATGGCAAATTGTTACATCGCTGAAAACGGAGGTTCCGTTACCCGGGGCGGTTGTCCTATTTTGAATACAGCTGTAGAAGCAGATGACACCCATCCTCTCTTAAAGGCTAAAGCCTCTAAAAGCCTAAGAAAATGGAAAAAAGATCTTGAGAATTTGGTTAAACAGGGCATAGCGGAAAAAATCATAAAATCAGCTGTGGATCCGGCAGCGTTTGCCATAGAATATATAGCGCTGATAGAAGGTGGAATTTTGTTAGCCAGGACAACAGGCGATATTTCACTATTACAAACCTGTGTTGAAAGAATACACAAAATTATTGATAGGGAATTAAAACGCTGATTTTTTTTTGTGATAAATATACCGATCGGTATATTTTAGCCGGAAAAACAGATAATTTATAAATCAGATAATTATGAAAGAGAGACTAACATTCGCAATGCTCATGGGAATAGTGACCACAGCTATTGTGTCTTTTACCCTTGTTGTTGTACTTCGGGGATTTGTGCCGGGGTTTATTGAAGCCTGGATCAAATCATGGCTGATAGCTTATTTCACGGCGATTCCGGTTATCATAATGGTTTCACCAAAAGTGCAGCGATTGGTGGCATATATATTCAGGAAGTAGCTTAATTGAGTTTAAAATACTGATTAAACCACAGGACTATTTCCCGGAGATAATCCGGGGGATATTTTGCTCCAGGAAAATCAGAGCCATGCCCTCCGTTCTTAATGCGCAGTAGTTTTACCTTCACTCCCTCTTTTTTCAGGGCCTGTTCCATCAATTCAGAATTCCTGATATTTACCACTTTATCCGCATCTCCATCTATAAGAAGAAACGGAGGATCATCCTGGGAGACATGGGAAACAGGGGATGCTTCTTTATATGTTTTATAAACAATAGCTGAGGAAGAGTCATTAATATGCCATCCCATAAAGGCAGAAACTGCAAAATACCAGGTAGAATCTCCGGCATCGGGAATGCCGTTAATCAGATCAGTGGGCGCAGCCCTTGCAACCACACACTGCACCTTTGCACTTTTATGGCTTACAGGATCGGGATCATCCGGATTTCCTTTCCCGTCTAATACTCCAAGCAGGCTCACCAGGTGCCCTCCGGAAGAGCCACCAGCCGCTCCTATCTTTTCTGAATCGATCCCGAAAACACCGGCGTTATAACGAATATATCTTACTGCTCTTTGTACATCTTCAACCGCACCCGGATAATGAAACCGCGGTGAAGAACGATGATTAACCGCAAAAACAGTATAACCCGCATCAATTAATGGTTTACAATACATTTCAACCTGGGAGTTATTTTTTAACGGTGTGGCACTGTAGGCCAACGGGCCGCTCCACCCACTACCGGCAATAAATATTATACCATAACCATTCGGTTTATCCGGATGATAAACGTCCATCAGCAATGCGAATCCCGAATACATTCCATAAATCACATTCTCTTTCAAATGGGATTTGGTTTGAAGTTGCTCCTGGCTTATAACGATCGTGTTGGCACCGGTCGTTATAAACAATGTAATACTCAAAAAGAAATTTTTAGAAAGAATCATGTTTGCTGAGTTAACCTGAAGGAAAAAAAGAAGTATGATATCAGATTAGAATGCCAACACGGTAAAATGTTGCAATATTTTAATATTTAATTACCGGCTCTTTTTTCGTCATCGCTGGTCCTGCTTTGTTTTGTTTTGTAACTGGCCTTTCCAAAGCTATATGCAATGGTCAGCACCACTCTTCGGGTACCCCACTGGTGGGTAAGGCGATTGTCAATAATTTCCTTTTCCCGAAATACACGCTTGATTTTATTCGTGTAAAACAGGTCATAAACATTTAATTTGGTATTAAGCTTCCCTGCAGCCCAGTTCTTTTGCAATCCTATATCAACATAGCCCGCAGGGATAGCCAGGTAAAGACTATTTCCGCTTCGTGATTGATAACGATAAACGAGATCTGCAGTGATACCTTTTGGCAGCAGGAAAACCTGGCTGCCATTTAGGCCATAATCAAAAACGCTTATCGCATAAGTCTTGCCCAGGTATGGCATCTGTTCTTTGTTGTAATAGACACCAAGAGTATGGGTTGTTTTCCACCACTTTGTTATGGAAAAATTATACCCGGTCTGAATATTGGCAAAGTCATTATAAGGCAGATTCGCCCCGAGATAAAGCAGTTCATTGGTTACCCTGTTATATTCCGGGTACCTTGTCATCAAATCTTTTTCACGGCCGGCTGTGAAGGCGATATTTAAATCACGAAAATTGTATGAAAGATTTAATGATGTGATAACTGATGGTAGCAGGTAAGGATTACCCACACGGTAATTGAGTGGACTCAGGTAAAATCGAAAAGGATTTAACTGGCCAAAATCAGGCCTGGTCATTCGCCGGGCAAAGACAATATTAATGCGTTGGTTTTTAGTGATGATAAATCCGGCACTGGCTCCGGGGAGCCAGGTGAGATACGCTCTCTTTATGGTTTTATTTTCGGTCACTGAATTTGCCAACGTGTGAGTATGCTCGGTACGCAGACTAAGTTTAAAATCAAATTTTTCATTTTTATACCCGTAGGCAAAATATCCTGCGTTTACATATTCATTATAGATAAAATGATTGGTGCGGTTTGAATCACGCACAAACACACTGGCAGGAGACAGCGTATCATATCTTATGTTGTTATCGGTTGAAATAAAAGTAAACTTCAGTCCGGCTTCAATTGTGGCTGATTTGGAAATCCTGGAGTAATCAGCCTGCAAGTTCCTGATCTTTATATCATTTCTTAATAAGGTCTTCCAATAGCTTCGCGGTTTACCGGTGAGTTGGTCGCTGATTTGAATGTCTTCATTCAAGCGGTTACTGACCTCAGTTGCCGAACCCAAAAATATGAGGTTGCTTTTTTGCGACAGCTTTTGGGAATAGGCGGTGTTGAAAGCATAGTTTACCTGGCCAGGTTCTGACAGATTTATGGTTTGGCTGATACCGAGGATATCTTTTTGTTCCGGTTCGCTGAAAGTAAGTGTATTGAAGGCATTCAGTCTCCTGTTCGCCTGGTAGGTTTTCAAAGACAACTCAAGACTTCGATTTTTGCTGATTGCATAATCAACTCCCAGTTGCAGGGAAAGATTATTGTTTTTGTTACGCGTTTCCGTGAACGTGGCCATATAATTGGTATTTGCCAACTTTTGTAAGGCGGTATAACGATAAAAATCGTCTCCAAAAACATAACCAACCCGCAAAGTATAAATTGCTTTGCCCGGACGGTAAGAAATGGCCAGGTTATTATCGGATGATGAGTAGATATTCTGGCGGAAAGATGAACTTAGGTTGCCTTTCCAGCCAAGTGTCTCATCGCTTTTCAGTTTAACATCGATTATCGCCTTAAATTGACCATCATATTTCGATGAAGGGTTATCTATTATCTCAATCGTGGCTACCTGATCAGGAGTCAGACCATTCAACCAGGCCAATGACTCTTCCGGGCTCATCAATGTCGGTTTCCCGTTGATAAAAACAACCGGGATGTTGCGGCCGGTCACGAGCAGCGAACCATCCGGGTTCACTGTTAGTCCGGGTGCTTTGCGAAGTATATCCATCACGTTTGCCGAAGTTTTGAATATACTATTCCCGGCAACCTGCAGCGTCAATTTTGAGGGATCATACCTGATGGCTTTTCGTTCGGCTTTCACAACTACTTCATCAAGCTGTGTTTGTTCTTTGAACAAAATCATATTTACCGGCTTCTCTTTCAGATTTTCATGCTCATTGATTAGCAGTTCATGCCAATGAATTTTGTATCCCACGAAAGAAATTTTTAACAAATATTGTCCTGCCGGCATCCTGGCAAATGTAAAACTGCCGGTTGAATCAGTCAGCATCCCCTTTATGAATGCTGAATCCTTCGCCGTCAATATGGTTACACTAACATGCGGAATAATTTTTCGTTCTTCATCGGTCACTATACCGGTGATAGTCACCTGCGCACCGACGGAAAATACCCTGATAAACAAAACTGAAAGTAGAAGCAGAATCCTCGTCATGAATTACAATTGGTCTGTTTGAGAATCAATCAAACCAAAAATAAATGCAGGTGCTGCTACAGACGTCTGAATTAAAGATTTCAGTAGTACGGAATTATAAATCCGTACGGAGTGACAAAGTCAACCGGTTGAGGTTCAGGCAGATTCAGCCCGTGGATTTTTCGCCAGACCTTCTTTAAATGCGAGAGGAGTTGTTGATTTTATTTTCCTGAAGGCGGTATAAAATGTGGATTTGGAATTGAATCCAACTTCATAGCCGATTGCTTCCAGCGAGTATGGGTGGCCTGCAGCGATCATACGGCAAGCTTCGTTAATCCGGTATTCATTTATATAAGAGGTGAAATTCTTATCAAGATCTTCATTCAAAATCTGGGATAGCTGATGACTGGTGACATTGATTAATTTAGCCAATTCGCCAATTGTGAGGTTCGGATTTTTGAAAAGGGTTTTCGAAGACATTACCTGGTCTAACTCCTTTAACAATAATGAAGAATTTATATTTAGTTGTTTCCTTACCGGTTTAACAGAGACCAGGTAAATCTGGTCAGTAGTTTTTGCCTGTTTGAGTTGAAGGAAAATCATCCCATATAACACAAACGAAAAAATCACCGCACCACCATAATAGACCGGGTACAATTTGGGGAATAGCATTGAGAATAAAAAAGATGAAAATATGATTGCATTTGCTGCAAAAATGGCTGCCAGCCACTGCTCGGCAGTTTTTAGGGATGCAGGATCTTTAAAGAGCCTTACAAATATGTTATTTAACCTTAGTCCGGCTGCTATCACATAGGCGAGCCATATGGCATAGATAATCCTGATAATGTAAGCATTCCAGGTTTCCGGGTATTTTGCATAAGGAACTAACAACCCTGCTACCAGGATGACGGATATCAAAGCAATGATCTGATTTTTCCAGCTTCGGGGCAAATTTATTGGTTGTTCGATCGCGGATCTGATAAAAAACAGCAATGCCGGACCGATCAGCAAACAGGCAGACAGTCCAATCTGCAAATAAACTTTTGGCAAAGCCGGGTTGAAATAAACAAAAACTGACTTACCGATCCTGATGCTTAATGCCGCCAACAGGCAACCCAGAAAAAAGCTTGACAGGTTTTTCTTTTTTACAAAACGTAAAAAGTAAATGCTCAGCATGAGACCATTAAACGCCCCGATTGCACCCACGAAAAACAGGAGGTATTTGCCATCACTCATAATGCCCTGAAAAGTTATAGCCCAAGTTAATGAATCACCCCTTTTTTAAGTATTAAATGTGAGGGATGGCAGATAGTTATGATATCAATTCCTTTTACATGGTATTCTGCCAACAAATGGTTGGAAAATTTTGCCTATCGAATTAGTCTTGAATGGTGGGCATTTTTCATCGCAGGCTTTGCAATTATATTTATTGCGTTGCTGACGGTGGGTTTACAGGCAGTTAAAGCTGCCATGGCTAATCCTGTAAAAAATTTGCGGATTCAGTAAAAGGACTAACAAAAGACTTTGCCTTTGTGGGAAAGGCAAGGTCCGGCAAATTAAAGTAGGGGGCAAAGGTATAACCTTTGCCGCCCTCTCACACCACCGTATGTACTTGCGTGTACGGCGGTTTCTTCAAGGTAATGTACGATGTAAGGATCTATAGTTCTCGTGCAGGCTATAAAAGCCGAGCTTCGCGAACCACATTTTGTTCATACCAATACCGAGTGCCGGAGCGTTGCTTAATCGCCACCACCCCTTACCACTCAGAGCCGTTAGCCAGCAGTCCCTCTCGGGCACGCCCAGTTGCCTAAGCCACCTGACAACGCCTATCGTTCGTTTGCATTGCTTCAGCCGGAAGCATTTTAGTTTGCGTCTTATCCATCCGTCCATTGCTTCCATCCTTGAACTCATCATTGCGTGCTTGAAGTAGTTAAGCCATCCCTGTACTTTAGTTCGCAGTTCAGATATTATCTTCTCCAGACTCACGCCCCTTGAGCGTTTGGTCACTTCACGGACTTTATCCTTGAGTCGACGTTCACTTTCTTTGCTCAGCCCAACACGTCCCTTCTGCAAGATGCTATGGCCCAAAAAGTTCAGCTCGTATCCCCGACATATCCGGCTCTTGCCCGGATTTACTTTGAGCTTGAGTCTTTCCGTAATATAGCCAGTGATCTTCGCTTGCACTTCTTCGGCCCTGAGCTTACTGCTGACAAAAATTTTCACATCATCCGCATACCGAACATAGCTATACCCGCGCCTGTCCAGCTCTTTATCCAATTCATCGAGCACGATGTTGGATAGAAGAGGACTTAGCGGACTGCCTTGCGGTGTACCTTTGATGCGTTGTGCGGCAAGCCCATCCTGCATCATACCAACTTTCAGGAACCGGTATATTAAATGCAGTACCCGCTTATCTCCTACACGTGTACTCAACAACCACATCAACCGGTGATGATTTACTTCGTCGAAGAACTTTTCCATGTCGAGGTCCACTACATAACTTTTGCCGGATGCCACATAAGTAGCTGCCTGCTTTAGTGCATGGTGGGCATTCTTGTTTGCACGGAACCCATAACTTTTATCGGAGAAAGTTTTGTCGTACTCAATACTCAACACCTGATGTATAGCCTGTTGAACCAACCGATCTATCACCGTGGGTATGCCAAGCTGACGAGTGCCTCCGGATGCTTTTGGGATTTGAACTCCGCGGATTGTTTGTGGTTCGTAGTGCTTATTAAGTAGTTGGTCCTGCAGTTGGTTTAGGTTTGCACCTAACCATTCCTGCAGTTGGTCTACTGTCATTTTATCTACGCCCGCACTACCGCCGTTGCTTTTAACCTTTTGGTATGCCTTACTTAAATTCAATGGATCGGCTATGCGATCCATTAAACGCTTCGTCAGGTTGCGTTGTTCCGTGCATGCAGAAAGCCATTCAGGATTTACCTCTCCGCTTTGGCCATACCATACGGGTACAGCCTCTGCGAACAGGCCGTTGCTACCTCCTCGTTCTTCCATCGGATTCATCCGGGAACGCAACACTTTGATATCCTTGTTTGTACTCTTGTTCATGACTTTTACTACTTCAACGGATAACTCACCCGCCTTGAAAATTCAGCCCTTCGCTCCATCCCCATTACAGAAACTTCTTCACTACTACGGCCTCTGCTGACTTCTGTTTAGCCCCCATTGCTCGGGCACTCTCTCGTACCTCCGCCTCTGATACTTAAACAGATCTCCCATGGTAAACTCATCACTCCGCCTTTGTAAGCTACAGGGTTTACTACCTCATGTTGTACGTCTAACTGTAGGACTTTACTGTCTAATGCCAGTTCATCCAATGAGTAAGCCTTATATCCTGTTTCTGTGCGTTAACTCACAAATTTGTCCTCTGCTTCCTTCAGATTTTACTTCGCAGTAAACACCCTTGCTTCGGACTAACAGTTCCCGTTAGATGGCCTGTTCAGGACTTGAACCTTAAAGAGCGATGGTGTGCGTGGCGCACACAAAAAAGCCCGGGTAGAAACCCGGGCCGGACTAAAACTAACTGCCTGCATGAAAAAAAGTTGAGGGTGCTTTTGCACCCATGTTTGACTCACGGTTTAACCCGTAATAAATCTGTTTATATTGTTTATTAAAGAGCTGATTGATAAATCAAAATTACACTGCGCAGCTTCATTCAAGTATACCAGATGTTGCAATGCGTATAAATTTTGAATCGTTTGGTTTATTTTCTTTTTTAGAAGCTAAAACAGGATTTTTTGATCACTAAATATTTGAATCCACCTGTGCAACTTCATATTGATTATTCTCAACAGGCTGGTAAAACACGCCATTTACATTTACATATACCTGGCCACCGATAGTTACTTCCTGTCCACCGGGAGGCAAATTTTGCACTATTGTTCCGGCTGGTGGAGCTATCACGACATATCCTGGTCCTGATTGCTGATAATATGTTCCTCCATAATAATAGATGGGGACATTGTTGTTAAACAGGGTTTGTGTGCCCGCGGGAAGAAAAGATATCAGTGCCCCGATAGGTGCCTGCACAACAGTATATCCCCCATTAGTTGGATTGTACCAAATACCCTGGTCATAGCGATAATTTCGATTTTGAAAATTTATAACAATGGCGCTTGCTGGGATGCGGGGTGAAAAGAATCCCCATGGGCGCCACAGCGGCCCCCAGGAATAAGGACGGTATGGATGATAAAAATAGGGCCGAAAAGAATAATACCTTTTTCCTTGCCAGGTGTTAGGGGGTCTTCTGATAAAACCCGGTGAAATTGGGCCATTTCTACCTGGCAAATTAAAATTTCTACCGTTAGAAGCGTGGTTGTTACGACCGCTGTTGTCGAAGGAACGCTGCGAGGTATGGTGATTCATATCCTGGGCATCCGCAAAATGGATTGACGCGGTGAGTACAAGCCCAATCAGCAGGGATGCTTTGGGCTGAAACTTTCTGATCTTCATAAATAAAATTGTTTTTGATTAAGATGCAAAGCTACCCTGCAGCCCGAAGGGCGACCATATCCATTGCGGCGTATACTGTAATTATTGTTTCAATCGGGAACCGTTAATCGTTAATTGAGAACTCATTAATCCCTACTGTAAACAACACCGACAGTTAGACACAGATCTTTAACGCGACCTTGCGGAACCAGTGAACGATTTGGTTAAACCGGTTAAGGATCGACTCCACATGCTATCAATCCCGTTGCACAAGGCTATAAACATTGTGTCATAGCCAATACGCACACGGTTCTTGCTTCAAAATTTATACTTTCTACAACAAGTGGTATAGCGATACTTCTGCCTGGAGGATAGTTTTGTATCCATAAAAAAACACACTATGCAGTACCAGTTAAGTCCCTTTCAGGCAGCCGGGTTATCGTTGGAATACCGCCAGTCTTTATCAAGATTTACAAACGCTATCCTGCTGACTGCGCTGCCGGTGTTGTCGGTTGCCTGCGAACACCATTTTGGCCAGGCGGCCCTGACAGGAACGCTAATCGGTAAATGGTTTGCATTCTGGGCAATAGGAATACGCCTGTTAGTAGCTGGTTTCATGCAGCTTACCCGGAAGTCGAATAGCCGGAATCATCTCTCGGCCAGGGAGGACAGCGGGATGGTAAAAAAAGCAACGGGAGTTGCTAACCTGGTATTGTCAGCCCTTGGTTTTCTGTGCGTCGCAAGCAGCGAAGGATCACTATTAGCGGCGATAACCGTTGGTGTCTACCTGGGCCTGGCGGGCCTTCAACATGATTTTAAAAAACCTGCCACAGCTTCCGGCTGGATCAGTTTGATTTATGATTTTATCGTTTTCAGCGTAATTGCAACCTGCCTGGTGTTTTAAAAAAAATATGTCGTAAAATTTATGAGCCTGACTAACAATCTAAAATTCAGATTTCATCACCTGGGCATTCCGACCAATACCATAATGCCGGGGGAAAGATACAACTCTGCCCTTAAGATGTATACCACAGATAACCCCGGAAGCTTCCGGATACAATACCATCGTTTTGACCCTGGGTGTCCGTTACATCCACTTATTCAAACCATGCCGCATGTGGCGCTGGAAGTTGATGACCTTAATACTGCAATCGAGGGCAAAAAACTTCTTCTCGGCCCATATGAACCCATTACCGGATACAAGGTTGCCATAATTGATGATGCTGGTGTGCCGGTGGAGCTGGTCGAAACCATCCTGAGTGATGAATTTTTATGGCAAATTTTACAATAATATCTATTCAATGGCTCAAAGCCCATCTCCCGATAAAGAAACCGGTGTTCGCAAAAGCGCTCATATTCTAAGTGTCTCGTCTACCCTACTAGGTATTTGTTTCGTGGTTTTAACTTCTTTAAAACTATTGGGCAAATCAAAAGGAACGATAATAGACGAGTTAGCAGTTGCGGCGATTATTTTTTTTATGTCAAGTTGTTGTTTTTCATTTCTCTCATTCAGAAGATTCGGTAAAAGAGCAAGCGCATTTGAAAACATAGCTGACCTGGTGTTTATGTGCGGGCTATTTCTTTTATTCATCACAACACTATTATTCGCTTTTAATGTTATCAGTTAATATGGTTCAAAAAATTTTATTAATAAGTCTGTGGCTGGGTACCTGTCTCAGTGCGGAAGCACAGGTAACCAAACAAAGTTTTATTTATGCCACGAAAGATACGCAAACGTTATCCCTTGATTTCTATGGCAGAAAGGGCGATACCTTAGTCAAAAAGCCTTGTGTGTTATTTGTATTCGGTGGCGCTTTTGTAGGAGGAAGACGTGATGACACAAACTATATCCGCTATTTCAATAGCCTGGCGGAGCAGGGTTTTAAAGTAGCTTCCATTTCTTACCGTTTGGGTCTAAAGGGAGTAACCGACCTGTCTGTAATTCATACAAAACCTTTACAAAAAGCCATTGATATGGCAGTAGACGATGTTTATGATGCTACTAACTGGATACTTAAACATGCCGACAGCCTGCAAGTAGATCCGCATAAAATTATTTTATCAGGATCCAGTTCAGGAGCGATAACCGTTTTACAGGCGGAGCTCATAAAATGTAATCAGCAAACCAGGAAATTACCGCAACAATTCAGTTATGCTGGTGTGATTGCTTTTTCGGGTGCAATCTTCAGCTATAAAGGTAAACCTGCGTACAAAACAAGTCCTGCCCCTTCATTATTTTTTCATGGCACCGCAGATAAAATTGTTCCATACAAATCTATCCGTTTATTCAACAAGGGTCTTTTTGGTTCTTCGAGCCTGGCTGATATTTATAAAACCAATGGTTATCCCTATTATATCTACAGGGCAAAAAATCTCGGCCATGAGGTTTCTGTTATACCGATGATTACGCAACTCCCATTGATACTGGATTTTATAGACCGCTTTGTAATTAAGGAACAAAATTTAGAAATAGATACTGAAGTGAATGACCCATCTGAAAAACCAATACTCACTATTTCAGCTGGCGCTTTGTTTAAAAAGCTGGCAAATCAATGAGCTGATACAATCTTATGATGGCAGGCGGTTGGTTTTGGTTCGGCCCGGATTTTTATCCGGGCTTTTGGTTTTATAAGATCTTCATACCTCGTTCATCAATTTGCAATTTATCTCAGTTTACAATTTATCCCTATCGTTTTCAATATGTTTTCTCCTATGCACAAATTTTAATAGTAATCGAAACAACCCGTATAGAGTAAGCTTCTATCCAGCTGTAATTTTGTAGGGTAATCGGAGCAGCTAAAGCTTTAAAAATCCAAACCGACAAAAATATTTTCCTTCCGGATGTGGCTACATCCTTAACTTCTGCCCGGCTTGCCGGGCAATTCCCGTTTAAGAACGGGGCTTTTGACTTAGCAGGCGCCTGTTCCCGTGATGCTTCTACCCGATCCTTGTCTTTGGAACTACATTAATTCAGTCCATCTTGTTGTCAGTTATGTATATGTACTTATCCGAACTTTGATTTCATCTTTACATTGCAAGAAACAATTCCTAACAGCTTTCAACAGCGAAAGCATTATCTGGTACTTACTATGAACCAGTCCACTACTACCCGCTTTTTTACATTTCACTTCACTGAGAACGCCAATGCTGCTGGTAATGATTGTCGGTTTCATTTACATGAAACTGATTAACCCGTTCACATACATCGATCTGCCTGACCACGCAGACAAAAAAACCGGCTCATTGCTGAGCCGGTCTCTGAAGTCTGACAATTAAATTTTACAAATTTTTAAAAAAGTAAACCTGTCCATTTGTCTTTACCTGCAACACAATTGCTTTCCCGTCTTTCTGTAATTCTGCAAAATAATTATCGGCATCCGCAAATTGCCTTCCGTAAAGCAACATATCACTGTCGTTTGCTTCATTGTCATCAAAAAGTATCACATTGCTGATTGTATAACCAGGATAATGTTTTTTAATACTTTTTAATGCAGCAGCGGGCAGATCCGATGTAAGTTTATGTGAGATCGTACCAATCAGGTTATTGTCAATGTCGTAATAAGCTTTGTACTCAACCCCATTACTAATAAAAGCGATTACGCTCATATTGCTGTTTACGCCGGAAGTAAGTCTTTTTGCCCCCGGAAAATCAATTGCGAATTGTGACAAAGTCCTTTCCCCTACTTCTATTTTCCTGATGGCGCGTGCCTGTTTTCTTATTTCTTTCTTATTTACAACCTGCAGTGTTGAGCTTGTTTGTGCCATACTGTGCAATGAAATAGATGTTAAAACGATTACTGTTGATGCTAAAAAAAACTTTTTCATAAATTTTGATGTTAAAATGTTGATTTTTTTTGAATTGATTTTTTGAACTGATTTTTTGATAATTTTTTGATGATTTTTAAGAATATGTTCCGTTATTAATTAATAGATGTTGTATTTGTTTTGAATCGATTTTGTGATAATAAAATTTTGATTGCGGAACTTTTTGTTTGATAGCTAAGAGTGATGTTATTTATTATCCAACTTGTTTTTCCAATTAAATTTGAATAATGAATTCTCTATAATATGCTTAAGGAATTTGATCACCTCCGGGATCACTGGTTTTAGTAATTAGTCAAATGATCGAACTTTTAGTGAAATCTCCAGCTAGCACCGATATTCGCACTAAGTGTCTTAAGATTCTTTAACCCATAGTCGCTTGCTTTATTGGTTGCATACAGGTACTGGGCCGATGCATTCAAGGACCATTTACTCCCGGGCACCAAATCAAATCGTGCCCCTATTTCCGGGATTGCAGTAAATCCCCAGTTGTTGTTGCCATCCTGGTAGATGTTGTAATACTGATTTTGTTCACTGTACATCGCACCTGCCCCAATTTTGATATATGGTGAGACTATTTTTCCGAGATCGAAATATTTCGTCGCGGTTAAAGTAACTGGCAATGCAAAAATGTAAGTATACATGTCGGTGGTAATGGCGCCCGTTTTGTTGCTATAGGTTTGCCGGTCATAATAGGTATTGTAATTGTTCCATCCAATGGCTGCACCGACAGAAAGATTTTTTTGGATGAACTTATTGTAACCCAGGTTAGCACCACTACCGTTAAATCCTTTTACAAAACTGTTGGAGACGGGAGCACCTAAATTCCAGTTAAAATATAGTTCTGAGCCCTCTTTTTGCTGTCCATAGCAAACAATACCAACAAACAGGACAAGGGAAAATGTTATAATCTTTTTCATAAAATTTTTATTGACGTTGGGAAGCTTATTTTGAATGTTGATTTAAATACGGTGACTGTAAAAATGCCTGGTCAACTGTTTTGATGCACTGGTCGAGAATAAAGGATTTAGAATTGCCGATCTGTCCACTGCCAATGCCGGTCCAGACAATGTTTAATTTTTGATCCGTTATAGCATTTTTCAAATCTGCTATTTCCACGATTAAACTTCCGGTCTTAATTGAATAGCTATACCAGTATGGCGACCAGTAAGAGTAACCATAATATCCTCCCCAGTAGTAAGGATCACCGTATCCCGGGAACCCCCACCAGTAACCAGGTGTTACACCAAATACGGTCTTATTACGGATGCCAACCAGCTGAATGCCGAGGTCCGCACCCCCTTTTTGCCCTGCAGCTACCTGGGTATATCCTGCAGCTTTCATCTGACTCGCTACTTCATTGATAATGGATTGAGCATCCGCATCATACCAAACAGAATCTTTGGGATTTTCTGTAGCTACAGTTATGGTATCACGAATGGCAAATGTTTTATAGGAGCCGAAACTTGCAGAAGTGTCATATTTTGTTTGTACAACAAAATCGCTTGACAAGTTATCCAGCGGTGGAGTTTTTGTGCAGGATGCACAGGCTGCCACCACCAGTGTCAATAAACCTAATAAGGGTATGTTCAACTTTTTCATAAATGAACTTTGATAGTTTTTTAATGATGATAAGAGAATTACTATTAATTTTTTTGTTTAGAACCGATACGATTGGTTACCTGCGCAGTAAAATATCGTGATGTAAAATTGCTGAGAATCGCGGCTGAAGGCTATACCGCTTGTTGCATGAAGTATAAAAGTTGTTGCAGGGACTATCACATATGTTCCAGGGCTTGAACATATGTTGCAAACAGAATGATTCCGGTGATTTTGGGAAGGTTTTACCGAATTTGGAGATAACAAAAATAAGCAGGATATATTTTTTCGACAATAGCTAAAACAGGCTATTGATTTTTGAAAACTGACAATAATGAAAAAAGAACGCTCTTTTTGAAGGCGTTCTTTCAGGTGCTAACATGTAGTACTAATTTTGAAGCTTTATTATCTTTTTCTATAATATTTGTTTTAGTGGTGAAGGGATGTTACTGAGCGATTGGTACTGAGGTGGTTGCGTTATCAGGAACATCCTGTCCCGCAGAAGCCACCGGGGGGTCGTTCTCTTTTGTTTTCAGCGCCAGATAGGTTGCACTGCTGATGCCGGTAAGTGCCAGTAAAGTGTCACTGAGTTCCGGTAGTGCTGATCCGGCCACGGCATCGGATAACTTATACAGGTATACTATTATTGCAATGATAGTCCAGGTAAAATTCTGGAAACGATGCAGGCTGATACCATTATCATCTGAGAGAATATCCATCAAAAATCCCTGGGTGGGAGTATTCTGGTGACGGGGCCGATTGTCGCTGATTTCATTTTTATCCATAAAAGTGGATGCCACAGCGGTCCCTGCAAAAATACCCATCAGTACCAGGGCTGTTTTATTGATGGAATCCAGGTTAAGATCTCCTTTGCAGAGCGAAAGGTAGATGTAAGCTGAAGCAATGATGACTGTCCATACACCAAACTGGACTTTTGTGAGACTGTAAGGAGCATTTGTGTTTGTAAGTTTCCATTTTTTTGTTAACTGCAATTTTTGCGCATTTGCTGCAAACTCTGCATCGTTCGAGATTTCATCTCTTAAGAGATTGCT
>NZ_DATHKG010000178.1:0-12144 GCF_035489435.1 Flavitalea sp. | reverse complement strand
CGACACGCGAAGCAATGGAAGCAAATTTAATCCAGGTATTCCATAACAAAGTCCGGATACTGGTTAGTCATCTGAAGGAATCTGATGCAGCTATACTTGGCGCCAGCGCACTTGCCTGGGACCTGAAATAACTTTCGATAGCTGTAGCATAAAATGCATATAAAAATAACAATCCATAAAAGAACAACCGATAAAAATAGGAATTCGCTCTAACTTTTCTTAATCAGGAACACCCCGGGCACGGGTCGTTCATTGCCTTTGTCTGAGGGTTTTATTGTTTGATGCCCATTCACAAGCATAGAACTGCTGCCACCACCATCAAGGTTCAATGCTTCAACGCATCCCAGGCTTAACAGAATTTCAGCCTCTTCATGAAGAGTTACACCTTCAGCTTCACCGGGAAATCTTCCCTGTACCAGCAAAATGATAAGTTTATTGTTACTTGTGTATCCCATTGCTGTGCGTGGGTGCCGGTCATTTTCGCCGTTCACAAACATCTGTTCTTCTTTGCTCGTGACTCTTATTTTTTTATTCTGAACAAGTACCGGTCCCCCACCGATAGCTGTTTCCATCTTCCAGCGCTTCCATTTATTGAAGGTCTTCAAATCCTTGAAAGCCGGATCGGGATTAGTGCCAGCAGCAATTAAAGGATCTTTTTCGAAGGCATAAGGATAGATCACTGCTGTGTCGGTGAACAGCCAGGCGACATCTGCCTTGCGTTTTTTTGTAATTCCGATCGCAGCTCTTGTGGGATAGTAAAACGAATCAGTTATTTTGCTTTTTAAAGAGGGTACATTATAAGCAACCAGGTTCCCGTCTTTAATTAATGCATTAAGATTCTGATTGGTTGTAAAAGAAAAAAAAGTACCATTTACCACAACCAATGGCGAGTCATCTCTTAGATAATATTGAGCTGGCGTATAACGTTTGCCAGCCCCGGTTTGAGTGGTAAAATCCAGATTTTTATCCTTAAGATCAGCTATAACATAATATCCAATAAAAGGACGCCCCTTAAAAGAATCGGTGCTTTTGTAAACCTGCAGAGAGGCAGGCAGATTTCCAAATTCAGATGTAACGTTTTCCCATCGGACCTGCGCTTTAACAGCCATTCCTGCTGCAAGCAGGAAGCCTAGTATTTTAATCATTCTCAAGTGCCGATGGATTAAGTGATGAGTTATGAGTGATGAGTTATGAGTGAGTGATGAATGGAATGCCAGATATGAAATGAATTATGAACGGGGAGAGTTCTGAAATACAAAATGCATTATTACTCATAACTTCTTAACTCACTCATCACTCATAACTCATAACTCATAACTCTAATGCAGTTTCTTTGCTTTTAAGCCACGCATTCCTGCCATAACCCGCTATAACGTGTCTCTCACTGTGGTAAGATGAACGTACCAACGGACCACTTTCAACATAGTCGAGACCAAACTGGTATCCTATTTCTTTGTATTCATTGAACTCATCGGGGTGAACAAATCTGTGCACGTCAAGATGTTTCTTTGAAGGCTGAAGATATTGACCGATAGTTACCACATCAACGCCAGCATCACTCAGGTCCCGAAGTGTCTGGGTCACCTCTTCTTTTGTTTCGCCAAGACCAAGCATAATTCCGCTTTTTGTCCGCATGCCTCCCTGCTTCAATACTTTCAGCACTTCCATGCTTCTCCGGTATTTCGCCTGTATCCTCACCTGCCTGGTTAACCTTTCAACTGTTTCAATATTATGGGAAACCACCTCGGGTGCAGCATCAATTATTCGTTGAATATTTTCAGTCTGGCCTTTGAAGTCAGGAATCAGTGTTTCAAGCGTAGTATTGGGGTTAAGCGCTTTTACAGCCCGGATAGTATTATACCATATAATACTGCCGCCGTCTTTGATTTCATCCCGGTCAACTGAAGTGAGAACGGCATGTTTTACTTTCATGAGATTAATAGCTTCGGCTACACGTTGGGGTTCGTCCCAATCTAAAGGATCAGGCCGGCCGGTTGCGACCGCACAAAATCCACAACTGCGTGTGCATACATTTCCAAGAATCATGAAGGTAGCAGTACCTTCTCCCCAACACTCTCCCATATTGGGACAATTTCCGCTTTCGCAGATCGTATGAAGTTTATGGGTATCTACAAGACCGCGGACATGCTTGTAGCTTTCACCGATCGGAAGTTTAACCCGCAGCCAGTCTGGTTTCTTAACCCTCGTTTCCTGGCTGATATTACTAACTATTGGTAGTTCATCCATGTTTTTCAGTTTTCAGATCATTTCAAACGGTACAGCTGTATAATAACAGCCGCTCTCTAAAAATGTTTGAAGCGATCTGCCGGCAAAAATACATCACTTTCGCTTGCCGAGTAACAGGGTGACATAGGCACTGAAGAAAAATTGTTTTTGCTCACTGTAAGCCATTTGTGGGACCTTTCTGCCATAATATTCGGTCTGGAGACCCGCTTCAATCGCCGTAATCCCGTCATTTAAACGACCGTAGTCAAAACGCAAAGCGACTTTTGCCTGTGCGCCAAGTTTTATCTGGGAATCACTCCAGCCGGCACCAAAGCCTGCGGCTTTAATCTCAAAATAATTACTATCAATAATAAGGGGATATGTACGGCGCAGGGTTTGATTGGCAGGATTCTGTACATCAACATAATATGGCTTTGAAAGTCCGAGTATTAATCCCCCACCATAAATGGCGCTCACTGCAACACCATTCCTGTTGCCTTTGCCACCTAATATTCGTTGCTCGGCTATACCGAGTTTGAGTTGGTAGAAGTTAGCAAGTTTACCATATACAACAGAATTCACCTGGAAAGCATTGGCGGATGCTGCCTGCTTTTTTTCTTTTTGATGTTTTTTCTCACTGATTTCAAACTGCATCAAAAATGCTTTGCGGGGAGTTTTAAACTTGCCGGACTCATAAGTCAAACCATAACCATCAGTGGCAAGTTTGAATCCGAAGATGCTATGTTTATTGAAGATTAATTCACCTTCTTCTTCCTGGCGAAGTAACTGGTTGATCCGTTCTTTTTTTGCATTCTTTTTCTGCGTTTTTCTGGATGGGTTGTTTGGAGCGGGCACGTTTTGTGCCAGGATTGTTGCTACTACAATGCAAGCGATAAATAACGAAACAATTTTCTTCACCGGTAATGATTTGATTTATCTAACGTAAATTTAGGCTAAAAACTGATATGACCTCTACTGTTGTATACGAAGGAAATTTAAGAACAGTTTGCACGCATTTAAAATCCGGATCAGCTATTGAAACTGATGCTCCGCCAGATAACCAGGGAAAGGGCGAGCGTTTTTCGCCATCGGACCTGGTAGCAACTGCCCTTGGAAGCTGCATGCTTACTATAATGGGCATAAAGGCAAGAGACATGGAGGTTGATCTTAGCGAAGTTAAGATTGACGTTGAAAAAATTATGAAGGCTGACCCAAGAAGAATCAGTGGAATAAATTTAACATTTCATTTTCCACTTGCACTGGAACTCGATGAAAAACAAAAGACTATTCTTGAAAGAGCAGCACATAACTGCCCTGTTATCCATAGTATAAATCCCGAAATAGCAATAAAAGCAGATTTTAACTGGAATGCCTGATTTGTTAAGATATACTGACAACCAGGCATTCCTTCTTTAAACCGGTAGACCTGGTATTAACCGGAATGCCTTCTATTACCGGAATGCCTGGTTGATTCGCCCAAAGGCCACGGCTCAGGTCTTTTAAGGATTGAATTTCCGACCGCGCATTCCAGGCATCGCTTTTCATCGCAGTATTTTGTTTTCAGTTCATATAAGGCCTGGCTATCGAAAGCATTTTCACACCTGATGCCCAATGAATAGAATCTCATGGTGATCCGGTTTTTCTCTGCATTCATCATGTCCAGCCAATGTAATACCCTGTCTTTGGTTGCTATTTCTTTATGATAATGGCCATAAGCGAAAACTATAGGTATTATCGTATTGACAATAATATTGTCTATCATCTGCGATCCTAGTTTTTTTGGTTGATAGGCGCTGGACTCTTCAAAACGATAATGATAATGCCAATAGTCATTAGCTGTTATATCGAACATTTTTCGCAGATCAGACAGATGGTCTACTGATAATATTTTTGAAAACAGGTGTTCGGACTGAAATAATAACATCGCAAGTTGGGCCAGGCGGATACTTGGAAAATTAACCGGCCGCATTCGCAGGAAATGGATCGGAGCAAAAACAGGCGTTAACTGGTATTTCTTTTTAAGGAACTGGAATTCCTTCTTAAGCATCATCGGGTATGCCTCAGTGAACCTGCCGTTTAACAATCCGGCCTGGCCGAATAAAAGTGATTCAAGCTGATGAACCTGGTTTTTATGTTTCCCAATAATATTAAGAGGTAGTGATCTTGCCACTGATTCAAATGCTTCCCGATTCACAGTGATGCCGAAGTTTCGTGCAAGCAACCACCAGAATACTTCTTCCCAATGGTTTTTACTTGACTGGAGATAATCCTGTATCTCCATTGTTTTTTTCTCAAGACGTTCGATGAGCAATCTTTCTTTCCATTTCATCCAGATCAGATCAGGCACAGATACCAGCTGCGAACTGCATGGAATAAAAGAAGGGCTCATCATCCATTCTTCATACTGCTGTAATAAAAACTTGGAAACCCTCGGGGCGAGGGAAATAATTGCGGGTTCATAAGTACCGGCAGGCAGATCATTTTCCCATACAACATGTAAAACAACACTGAGATAATTTCGGTCTTCCTGGTGTTTGTGCTTTTGCCAGTCTGATGCCCTGACATGAAGCTCAACATTGCCTGCCCACGAATGTTCACCAATCTTTATCCGGGCTTCGCTAAAATCGGGACCCTGGTCGGTATTGTAAATTCCCGGAGATATAATTTGTAAGGGTTCCGTCACAAATCCGTCTGTTACCAGGTCATTTTTATTAAAATACTGGTGCTGCCATATATACTGCAGAAGTTTTTCGGTCATACGCTCACTTTCCCTATCAAATTAAGCGTAAGCCCAAACCGGGCCATGTATATTTTCTTAAACGCTCCCGCTTTTTAACGCTTGCAGTACACGACTGACTGGCAGTCCCATCACATTATAAAAGTCACCGTTAATACTTTTTATGCCGGTCACCCCTATCCATTCCTGTATTCCATATGCACCAGCCTTATCATAAGGTTTATAATTATTGATATAAAACCAGATTTCATCAGCCGTTAAGGGATGGAACTCGACTGAGGTAATATCAGAAAACAACAACTCTGTTCTGCCTATGATGCAAACGCCTGTTATAACCTGGTGCACCCGGCCTGATAGCTGTGAAAGTATTTCAAAAGCTTCCTGCGCAGACGCAGGTTTCCCGATTATTTTTCCTTCCAATACCACTACAGTGTCTGCAGCAATTATGACAGGATAACCCTCATTCGCTAATCCTGATTGAACTGCAATTGCCTTGTGACGTGCAATATGGATGGGGATCTCATCTATTGTAAGATTCAACGGATATGTTTCGTCAGTCGGAGCTATGACCACTTCAAAATTCAATTCGGCCCATTCAAGTAACTGGCGACGTCTTGCTGATTGCGAAGCTAGTATTATCCGCCGTCCATCAAAAAGGTGGTTTGGCATACCTGGTTTATTTCGGTTATCCATGATTGTTATCATCCATTCAAAGGTAAATCTTAAAAAATATCATAGAGATAATACCCGTGGCCATAGTAAATTTTACCAGGCTGCTTAAGCGGTGGAAGTCGCTGGATGAATTTGCCTCAAACAGCTTCCGGAATATGTACAGTAATGGAATGATGATAAATGCGATGCAATAAGCCATCAATCCATACCAGCGGAATGGAAACACATAAAGTTGTATTATAACGAGTACACTGATAAGCACTATCAGCCAGGTGGCGATAAAAACTTTAGAGACATTTAACCCCCAGACGATAGGCATAGTGCGGCAACCATATCTTGCATCGCCGGTGATGTCTTCAATATCTTTGATCACTTCCCTGATCAATGAAATGATAAAAGCAAAACCGCCATAAAGTACTGCAAGTTTAAAAATTCGTTTCACTACCTGAAGTACCCCGTTTTCTATCGTCTGAAAAGGTAGCTGTGGTATCTCCGCAACATATAATACAAGTACAACCCAGGAGGTCAGCAATGAGATAATAAAATTACCGATCAGGAGGTTCTTTTTGAATGTGGTAGAATAGAACCAAAGCAAAACTACGCATGCGATATTTGCAAATCCGATAAACAAGTTACCGGCTTTCCATCCAACATAAAAACTTAAAACCACCCCTATCAAAGACAAACCCAGGTGCCACAGAATGGCAAAACGGCGCCCGATAATTTTGTCGACCACCAGTTTGCCGGGCTTATTAACGCGGTCTATATTCAGATCGAAATAGTCATTGATTACATATCCGGCTGCTGCAATACAAACCGAAGAAACCACCAGCAACAAAAACAGTGGATTACTTAGCCGGGGATTAAGAGCCTGGCTGGCGAATGCAGGCAAAACAATACAATACCTGAACAGGAACTGAGTAAGGACGATAAACGCCAGGTTCAGTGATCGCACCAGTCTGAAAAAAGCGAATATTAACTTCATTTCGTTCCGAAGATAATTATTATAGTGGCATTATCTACTCGCAATGTCTTCCATATGTTGCCAATGATTGTTCTGTTTCATTACTTTTTCTATTACATCACGAACACAGGCGTCTCCTCCTTTAAATGGAGAAATATAGTTTGCGACTGCTTTTGCTTCAGACACTGCGTCAGCCGGGCAACAGGCAACACCGGCATATTTCATGGCTTCAACGTCAGGCATATCATCGCCCATAAATAGTACCTGTGAACGATCATAGTTATTATCGGTTGTGTAGCTCCTCAGGTATTTTAGTTTATCGGTCACTTTCATGTGAACATCGTTGATACCAAGCTTTCGCATCCGCAACTCCACTGCAGGAGCGTCGCTGCCGGAAATAATCATGATAGCATAGCCTTTCTTCCTGGCAAGCTGCAAAGCATATCCGTCTTTCACATTCATCCTGCGTGCATAGTCGCCTTCTCCTGCTATAAGTATGGTACCATCGGTTAACACGCCATCAACATCGAAAACAAAAAGCCTGATTGGTTTAAAAAGATCCAGCAGTAACATTGATAAGCAGATTTAAATGGAAGAGATAGAATAGTGTACGATCAAATTGCCTTTACCGGGCAATAAAACACATTGGCAAGCCAACCGCGAGTTTTCGTTTGATCCCTTTACTTTTGCAAGTTGATGCAATTCGCGCTTCGACTTAAATTCAACGAATTCATTTCCTTTCCCTAGCAAAATATGACAAGTGCCACAACTGCACATCCCGCCGCAATCATGACCAATGCCAATTGAATGATCCATCGCAACTTCAAGCAGACTCTGCCCTGGCTCCACTTTATGCAGAATTACCGGTTCATTATCTGATTTGTAGCGCTGGAATGTTATTGAATACATTGTTTAAGAGACAAACATAAATGAAAATAGAATGGCGGGGAAATTCCAGCCACAAAAAAGCCGTCCGGTAATCCCGGACAGCTTTCCTGTTTTATTGATGTATTTTATTTATTTGAATTATACACAATGTTCTTTTGAACGATCATATCACTTACGATATTTACCGTCTCGTTGAGATATACATCGTTGGTGCGAAGATTCTTAATCCAGTTCTTGAACCGATCTGATTTTGCGCTATCATATTCAAGCCTTTTAGAATCTTCTGCAAGTGCCTGAACATCCAATTCCAGGGGCAACTTGTTGAGACTATCAATTTGTTTTGTTGTAGCCCTTATCTGGTTCTGCTCAGCCTTATGTTTTTTGAGGTTAAGTGTTACCTGGTTATCATTTTGTTTTACCAGCCATTCGCCTTTTGTTGAAACGATATTAAAAAAGTCGTTACTTTTTGTTCTATCGAGACTTGCCTGTTTGATAGGTTTAAGATCCAGGCCATATTTCCATCGGCTATAATCTGCTTTTTTGATTTCATCCCAGGGCAAAGCATCGGGATTGTCTTTTTCGCGTGCCTTGTAATATTCAGTAATATCAGGCAGCACTATATCAGATACAACTCCGCGAAGCTGGGTAGAACCACCGTTGATACGATAGAATTTTTGCAGGGTAAGTTTTACCGTTCCAAGATCACTGTTGGAATTTACCATTCCGAGCATTTTATCAAGGCCGATATTGCGTTGAACAGTTCCTTTACCATAGGTAGAGGTACTGCCGATGATAACACCCCTGTCATAGTCCTGAATAGCAGCGGCAAAAATTTCTGAAGCAGAAGCGCTGAATTCATTTACCATTACAGCTAAAGGACCGTCATAAAGAACACTCTTGTCCCGGTCATAATATATCTGTGGTTTGCCATCCCTGTCTTTCACCTGAACAATCGGCCCACCTTCGATGAACAGACCTACCATTTGCACAACATCGTACAAAGACCCCCCGCCATTGCTTCGAAGATCCAATATGATTCCATCAACTTTTTGTTCTTTTAGTTTGATGATTTCCTTTCTAACGTCTTCAGAACACCTGGGTCCTTTTGGATCTTCGAAATCAGCATAAAACTCGGGCAGATAAATAAACCCGATTTTCCCTTTAGGACCATTGACAATTGCGCTACGGGCGAAGGTTTCGTCCTGAACGATTTCATCACGTATAAGAGAAATAACTTTTACAGCACCATCTGCTTTTTTTAAGGTCAGTTTTACTTCAGTTCCTTTTTTACCCCTGATTACTTTAATCGCATCTTCAACGGCAAACCCGGTAAGATCCACTGGCTCTTCTTTACCCTGACCCACTTTCATGATCAGATCACCTACAGCTATTTTACCTGATTTCCAGGCAGGACTGCCTGTGAGCAGGGTTCCTATTTTGATATTACCATCTTCTTCCCTAAGCAATGAAGCACCGATTCCAAAAAATTTACCACTCATTTGTTCGTCAAAATATCTTTTCTCCACAGGAGGAAAAAAGGTACTGTGCGGATCCATCGTTTCGGTAATCGTGTTTACGAAGTCGTTGAAACGGTCATCATCAGTCACTTTTATTTTCAGGCGTTCATAAGTCATGTTCATTATAGTAAGAACTTTAGTCCTTGCATCTTTCTCCAGCTCTGCATCCGTTTTGACTACAAAATCCTTTTTGTCTTTATTTTTCTCCCTTATTTCCTGGGATTCGGAATAACGGTCAAGCACATAATATTTCAATCTTTTTCTCCAGGATTCTTTCCTTTCAACTTCATTTTTCGGAAAGTTTGTCTTTTCGGAATTCATGTTCAGCGTTTCATCCGCTGTAAAATCGAACGGCTTTGCCAGGAACTCCTTATAAATCGCCTCTGTTTCTGCCAGTCTTTTTTTATAGATCTCTGAAACAGCCGGAACAAACTGGACGGTCCCGCCCATGATTTCGTCGTCGAGTTTGTTTTCAAACTTTTTAAGCTGATTAATATCACCCTGGGTCAGGATGTTCTTTTGGGGATCTACTTTTTCTTTCAGGTATTTGTTGAAAATCTCTTTTGAAAAATCATCATTAATCTTTTTAGGACTATAATGAATTTCAGATATCATATCACCGACATTATGAAGAATCTTTTCATATTTAGTGGGTGGGTTCCCGCTGCCGATTCCAAAACTCCTGAATGCAAGTATCATTCCTGCACCTACCAGTAAGATTACAACGGGTAAATTTTTCTTTTTAAACATAAAGGCTAACGCTTTTTTCATTGATTCCAAAAATAACGATAAAAAAGATGTGTTGTTGCTCTATAAGATCAATATTAACATCAGGTTTGGCCAAATGTTTTTGATTTTTCAGTGACTTTTTTTGAACTGGTTACAGTAAATAAAAATCCATGCCGCAACCAGCAACAGGCTCAATATGCAAATAAAAACGCAGATTTAAGAATATCATACCGGCCATTTTCCTGTTCCTTCATTTTACTTTTCAGCAAGGCGCGTTACTTTTCAGAAAGGGCACTTTGTTTTTCAGAATGGCCCTTTGCTTTTCAGAAAGGGCACTTTGTTTTTCAGAAGGGCACTTTGTTTTTCAGAAAGGGCGCTCTGCTTTTCAATATAGGCTCTATAAAAACAAAAAGCCAGCTGCGAAGCCGGCTTTTGTAATTTACTATGATGGGTGACTGATGGGGCTCGAACCCACGACCCTCAGAACCACAATCTGATGCTCTAACCAACTGAGCTACAACCACCATTTGAAATGCAAAAGTAATAGAATTATGATTTCCTTCAAAAAACATGTGAAAGAATTTTCTTTATGCTTTCTTTGCAGCCATTTTAGACAGGTTCAGACGGACCTTATTAAGATTAAAAAAGAGTATAGTTGAATGTTAGATCTTACGTTTTTATTATTCCTTGTTTCCGGAGCATTGATTGGCTGGCTTGCCGGGTGGATTCTTTCAAGAATTTTTATCGGTATCGCGCTGAATCAGAAAAGAGCAATACTCAGTGAACAGCTGGCTTCATTTGTATCGTCCAAAATTATTTCTCCTGATCAGATGCTTGAGAAGGTCGCAAAGCCGGAACATTTCCTAAAGCTGATGCCGGTTATTGAACACCATATCGATGACTTTCTACGCAACAGGCTTAAAACAGCCATTCCAATGATCGGTATGTTGATAGGTGAAAGAACAATTTCCCAGTTAAAAACGGTTTTTATGCAGGAACTGGAAGTTATTTTTCCCGAGGTTTTAAAAAAATATGTTACAGACCTGGCCGAAAATTTTGATTTCAAAGCGGAGTTCCGTCAAAGATTACTGGCAATCCCTCCTGCAACCATAGAAGCGGTATTATACCCGGTTGGCAAAAAGCTATTTTGCATTGTTGGGATCGTAAGCGGATTAGCTACCGGCCTGATCAATTTGGTCATCTATTTTTTTTGAGATGATTTTGAGATGATTATTATTTATAGCATCGGCCACTTTAAGTATTTCTCCAGACAAAACCTGATTTCTCTACCAGCTAAAACCAATTTATGACTGGATTATACTACTAAACCTTTCCTGTGCCTTTTACTAAACTATTCTTGTGCCTTTGACTAAACATTTTCTTGTGCCTTTGTTAATGAGTTTTAACAAATTATTTTCTTAAAACGCACAGGTTTATAGACTGAGCAGAGTCTAACCATTCATCCCTTTAACATCAATTGTGACCATTTATATGTTGACCTTGCAAGTTAAATTAATCAAAAACAACCTTACTAACATGAGAAACGTGCTGCTGATGACGCTTTGCATATTTGCGTCAATGACCTTAACCGCCCAAATGCCTGGTGGTGGCGGAGGTCGCGGAATGGGTGGGCAATCGATGAATATCGGCCACTTCTATGGCAAAATCGTAGATGAAAAAACCAATAAAGGAATTGAAGCAGTTTCCGTTCAATTATTGTCAACCAAATTTGACAGCGTAAATAAGAAAAGAGTGGATACTGTGCTGGGTGGCATGCTTACCCGCAAATCAGGAGATTTCAGTATTGAAGGATTACCCGTGTTTGGCAAATACCGTCTCAAAATTTCAGCAATAGGTTATTCAGAAGTTGAACAAACCGTCGGATTTGATCTCAAAATGGGAAAACCAGGCGACATGAGTGCTGCCCTGGCGGCTGTTGATAAAGATCTTGGAAACATTAAGATGACCATGGATTCCAAAGTCCTCGAAAGCGTTACAGTGACTGCCTCAAAACCATTGATGTCTATGGGAATCGACCGGAAGGTTTTCAATGTGGAAAAAAATATCACCTCTACGGGAGGAACCGCTACAGATATCATGAAAAGCATTCCCTCGCTTTCTGTCGATATCGATGGAAATGTAACCATGAGAAACAATGCCCCTCAGATCTTCATCGACGGGCGCCCGACAAACCTCACATTAGAGCAAATTCCCGCTGATGCAATCGCCAGCGTTGAACTGATAACCAACCCATCTGCCAAGTTCGACGCTTCGGGTGGTACTGCAGGAATTCTCAATATCGTTTTGAAGAAGAACAGAAAAACAGGCTATAATGGTACTTTAAGAGCTGGTATCGATCAGCGCGCAAAAGCTAATCTTGGTGGTGACATCAATATTCGCCAGGCCAAATT